>DATEDO010000099.1:0-19416 GCA_035281625.1 Candidatus Methylomirabilota bacterium | reverse complement strand
GGACGCGAGGGGCCGCGAGCCTTCGGCTGCCGACCCTTGCCCGGTGACCGGTGGGGGGACTTCCGCCGGCGGCGCGACCGCCACGGCGGGCGCCGGAGGCAGGGTCTCCCGTGGTGCGGGAGCCGATGCGGGGGCCTCGCGTGGCGCCGTCGTCTCGCGCGGCGCCGTCGCGAGCTCGGTATCACCCGGGGTATCACCGGGGCCGCGGAGCCAGGCGACCGCATGGCCCGCCGCGCCGACGGTGCGGTCGAAGAAGTCCCTCGGCAGCGCGACGGCCACGCCCGCCACGATCACCGCGAGTCCCGCCGCGGCGAGCCCCCCGCGGCGCCACGCCGGCGACAGGCGCGGGAACGACATCCGCGGCGGTGAGACGCGAGGCCGGGGCACCCGCGGGAACGACACGCGCGGCATCGAGAGCTTCGGCAGCGACACCCGTGGCATCGAGATGCGCGGGAGCGAGAAACGCGGGAGCGAGATCTGCGGAAGCGAGAAACGCGGCATGGCCAGGTGCGGCAGCGACAGGTGCGGCAGCGACAGGCGAGGCAGGTGCATCGCGGGCCGAGGCTCCGCGCCCTCGCCGCCGCGCATCGCCGCGTCGATGGTCGGGGCCTCGGTGACGAGCCGCCAATCGTTTCCGGGCTCCCGCGTGACGATGGCATAGCCGCGCGAGCGCAGGAGCTCGTCCACCCCGTGCAGTCGCCGCTGCTCGGCGCCCGGCGCGGATGTGTCGTGCCCGTTGACGGTCAGGACCTCGGGCCGCCGATCGATGACGATCTCCAGCTCGTCGCCGCCACGGGTGAGGTAGTCCAGGGCGATGCTGAGGTAGCCGAGCAGCAGGGGGTTGTCGCGTGCCACGATGCAGAGATGCTGGGCCATGGCCTCATGTCCTCATCGGGACTCGACTTACCTCGGTCTTACGATCTTCCGCCTCGGCCCCCATCGGAGTCAAGAACTCTAGGGCGAGGCCCTAACTATACCGATAGGTGTCAGTTAGGTCAGGCGAGGAGGCGGGTCAGCTCCTCCGGCTCACTCAGCATCGGATAGTGGCCGGTGTCGAGCTCCGCGTAGGGGGCCTTCAGGCGCTCGGCGGTGCGCCGTTGATGGGCCTCGGGAGGATTACGCGCGCGGCGGCAGCGGATCACCGACGCCGTCCACGCGCGCTCCCAGAAGGTCGTCGGGCCCATGGGCGCCTCGAGGGCGGCGATGGGGTGCGGCGTGTAGCGGGCGAGGGCCCACTCGCGCAGCGTGGGCGGCAGATCGGCGAACATCCGGCTCTCTGCGTCCGCGCGCGTGGGCGCGATGGTGAGCGCAGTCACCTCGCCGGCGGGCCGGGTCACGATGTCGGACACGCGCTCGCCCGGCAACAGCGCGAGGGCGTCCACGAACACGACCCGGGCCACCCGCTCGGCGCCGAGCTCGGCGGCCTTGCACAGCACCATGCCGCCCGAGCTCGTGCCGACGAGGATCGTGTCGCGCAGGTCCTCGTAGAAGAGGAGGGCGGCGATCTCCTCGGCATGCGAGGCCACCGTGATGCCGGGGCGCACCTGGGCCCGGCGCTCGGCGCAGCCCTCGAGAGTGGGCGCGTACACCCGATGCCCGCCCGCCCGCAGCCGCTCCGCCACCGGCTTCCAGATCCACCCTCCCTGATACGCGCCGTGGATCAGCACATAGGTCGCCATGGCCCCTCAGCGCAGGGCCTGGCGAAGCGCGTCCCCGACCACGCTCACCACCCGCAGCGCGCTCGACAGCACCTTGCCCATGCCCGCGAAGCCGTGAATCATCCCGCCGAAGCACACGCTGTCCACCGTCACGCCCGCGTCACGGAGCCGCGCCGCATAGGCGTCGCCCTCGTCCCGCAGGGGGTCGAAGCCGGCGGTGATGACGAGGGCGGGCGGCAGCCCGGCGAGGGACGGGGCGCGCAGCGGGGAGACGCGCCAGTCGGCGGCGTCCCCCGGCCCGGCGAGGTAGTGGGCGCGGAACCACCGCATGCTCTCGCGCGTGAGGAGATAGCCGTCCGCGAAGTCGGCATAGGACTTCGCCTCCGCTCCCAGGTCGGTCACGGGGTAGAGCAGCACCTGCAGCTTGATCGCCGGCCCGCCCGCGTCGCGCGCCATCAGCGCCACCACCGCGGCGAGGTTGCCTCCCGCGCTGTCGCCGCCCACCGCGAGGCGCCCGCCGTCCACGCCGAGCTCGGCGGAGTGGGACGCGATCCAGCGTGTCGCCGCCCACGCGTCGTCCACCGAGGCGGGGAACTTGTGCTCGGGGGCGAGGCGATAGTCCACGGAGATCACGCTCGTCCCCGACGCCGCGGTGAGCTGGCGGCAGAGCACGTCGTGGGTCTCCAGGTCGCCGATGACCCATCCGCCGCCGTGGAAGTAGACGTAGACGGGCAGCCGCGTGGCGTCGGGCACGCCGGCGGGCCGGTACACGCGGAGCGGGATGGGGCCGTGGGGCCCCTCGGCGGCGACGTTCCGCACCGAGCCGATCTGGGGCGGCGTGGGCGTCGACAGCGGGCGCGTCTCGAGGAAGAGCTGGCGCGCGTCCTTGGGAGAGAGCTGATGGTATGCGGGCCGCCCGGACGCGAGCGCGGCGGCGATGACGGCCTTGGCCTCGGGATCAAGCGCCATGTCGAATGGCCTCCATGGGTGGGTCGGGTGGATGGACACGAGTCGAGTGCTGATGATGGCGCGGGGCCGCTACCGGCTCGGGCGCGGCATCCTCGGGGGGCTCGCCGCCCCTAGCGCGACGGCGCGCCCGACGCCAGCGCCGCCGCCGCCGACTTCTCCACCACGGTGCCCTTGAAGAAGTCGGGATTCACCTCGCCCCAGAAGCGCACGGCGTTGGCGAACATGAAGTCGCGGAAGTCGTCGTCGGTGATGAGGCCGTGCTCCACCAGCTCGTACGCCTCGGGCACGACCTCGGCCATGTCGGGAACGTCGAAGTGGCCGATGTCGGAGCTGAAGAGCGCGTTGAGCCGCGCCCCCATGGGGTTCGCCCTGGTGTCGAACGCCCAGGCGTTGATGGGGTCGTCGGCCTCGCAGCCGAAGTAGTAGCGGGGCACGTAGAGGTCGCGGATGTCCTCCTTCTTCTCGATCCGGCACCGGAAGTAGTCGTCGAGGTCCTCCACGCCGCCGGTGAGCCGGGAGTTCCCGTCGCCCTCCAGCCCCTCGCCCCGGGCCACCGCGTCCGCCACCGCGGGGCTGCCGTACTTCCGCGCGTACTCGAGGAGGCGGCCGAGGTCGAGCTTCGACGGGTTGGTGCGCTCGATGGCCTGGCGGTTGCGCTTCTCCCAGTGCCCGATGAGATCGGCGAAGAGCATGGCGGCCCAGCCCACGCCGCCCTCGAGGAAGGCGAAGTTCAGCTCGGGGAACCGGCGGGTCACGCCGCCGAAGAAGAGGGCCTTGGCGACGGCGTGGCCCGCCGAGGCGAAGTGGCCGATGTGGTTGTAGCAGAAGTTCGACGGCGAGTTGCGGAGGAGGATGGAGCGCGCGCCGTTGTGGAAGCTCGGGGCCACCCGGAGCTCGAGGCAGCGGCGCCAGACCGGATCGTAGTCGTGGGGGCTGTCCAGCCCGATCACGTCGTACCACTCCACGTGCTTGGAAGCGTCGGGGCTCTCCGCCTCGAGGGCGGGCACGCGCCGGCGCATGAGCCCGCCGATCATGACCACCTTGTATCCGAGCTGCTGGACGGCGAAGTCGAGCTCCTCGAGCGCTTCCTCGGGCGTGTACATGGGGATGATGGCGGCGGGGATGATGCGGTCACCGAGCCCGCGGAACTGGTCGGCCGCGAACACGTTGTAGGCCCGGCAGATCGCGCGACGGTGCCGCGTGTCCTGCATCCGGTGGAACGACAAGCCCGCCGTCGGGTAGACGACGCTGAAGTCGATGCCGAGGTCGTCCAGCCGCTCGTACATGAGGCGCGGCAGCATCGCGGTGGCGCGATCCAGCACGTTCTCGCTGGGGGATGACCAGAAGGCCTCCTGGCCCACCCGCCGGCGGCTCCGCTCCTCCACCGTGAGCTTGAGCGAGTTGGGCACGCGCTGGGTTGCCACGTTGAGCGCCTCCACCGCCGCGTCGCCCCCGATGCGCCGGAACTCCTCCTTCATCACCGGGACGTACTCGATCCAGTGGCCGTCCGCGTCGATGACGGGATGGCGGAGCTGATCGTGGAGCTTCCGGGCCTGGGTGTGGCCGTCCTGGGCCATGGCGGCGCCTCCTGCGTGAATCGGCACTGCGGCGGGGTCCGGGTCTCGCGCCATCCTGCCCCGTGGCCGGGCCGCGGTCAAGGGGAGGCCCGGTGCGGGCGCGAGCCCGAGGCGGCGATGCCTCAGCGGGGCGGTCGCGACCCGTGGCCGTTGCGTCCGCCTCGTGGCAAGTGCCTCGAAATGCACACCCGGCTGCCTGGCATGGTCATTGCCAGGTCATCCCGTGGCGCGCGCCGCGGGCGGTGCGACGGCCAGGAGGAGATGCCATGGCGCTCAAGGAGCTGCTCGTCATCGCCGACAATGACACCGCGTTCCGGTCGCGTCTCGACGTCGCGTTCGGCCTCGCCATGCAGCACGGGGCGCGCGTCGTCGGGCTGCATGTGATGCCGCCACCGCTCACGCCCTTCTACGGCGAGGTGCCCATTCCCGAGGCGGTGGAAAAGGCGCAGCGTCTCGAGCTGGAAGAGGCGGCCCGCCGCGCCGCCGCCCTCTTCGCCTCCGCGGCCGCGCACACCGCCGTGCCCACGGAATGGCGCGTCGCCGAAGGCCCGGTCCTCCGGGAGGCCAAGGTGCACGCCCGCTATGCGGATCTCAGCGTGGTGCCGCAAGGGATCGAGCTCGGGTCGCCCTCGGCGGACCTCCATGCCCTGCCCGAGGAGCTGGCGCTGGGAGTGGGGCGGCCCGTGCTCGTGATACCCCGCTACGGATCGTTTCGCAGCACGGGCCGCCGTGTGCTCGTGGCCTGGAACGGAAGCCGGGAGGCCACGCGCGCCGTCCACGATGCGCTGCCGCTCCTGCAGCGCGCCGAGCGGGTGACCGTCCTCTCCATCGACCCGACGGTTGACCCCGACGGCTCGCGGCTGCCCGGCGCCGACATCGCGCTGTATCTCGCTCGGCACGGGGCGGTGGCGACCGCCGCCACCATCCCCGGCGCGGACATGGACGTGGGGGACCTGCTCCTCTCCTACGCCACCGATCACGACGCCGACCTGATCGTGATGGGAGCCTACGGGCATACCCGGCTGCGGGAGATGGTGCTGGGCGGGGCCACGCGGACGCTCCTCCAGCACATGACGGTACCCGTGCTGCTGTCGCACTGAGGCGGAGAAATGGGGGAGCGCGGCTACGATCGGATCCTCGTCGCGGTCGACTTCTCGCCGGCGTCCGAGAAAGCCTGGGCTCACGCGCGCCGGCTCGCCGCCCAGTCCGGCGGCGAGCTCGTGCTCGCCCACGTCGTGCCGGACGCGCCCAGGTTCGTCGGCGGCCCGCTCACGCGCGCGCGCCTTGCCGAGGTCCGGGCCGCGCTGCGCCGCTGGGCCGAGCAGCGCCTCGAGCAGTGCGTCGCGGCGGCGCGGGCGGAGGGGCGGCGGGTTCGTGTCGCCGTGAGGGTCGGCGTGCCCTACGAGGAAATCGTGGCCCTGGCGCGCGATGAGCGGGCGGACCTCCTCGTGATCGGCACCCGTGGGCGCAGCGGCGCTCCCCGAACCCTCCTGGGAAGCGTCGCGGAGCGGGTGGTGCGCTTGGCCCCGTGCCCGGTGCTGTCGGTCCGGGCGTAGCCGCGCGACGGGGCGCCCGCACCCCACGGGGACTCGCAGACCCCAGGTCCCCCGCGCGGCCTCTGCGGTAAGCCATTGCTTTCGCTCGACTCTCCACGTGGCACTCCCGTTGCAGCCTGCCCACGTTCATGGACGTCACGGTGCCTCGCGCCACGCCGGACCAGGAGGGTGTCCCAGTGACCACGGCTCTTCGCCCCGCGGACACGAAGCGGGAGCGTCTGTCCATTCAGATGATCCGCCGCACCCTGGACCCGGTGACGGTGGGCAAGCACCTCTACCTGTTCGACGAGGTCGAGTCCACCAACGCCGTGCTACGCGATCTGGCCCGCTCCGGGGCCGCCGAGGGCACCGTGGTGCTCGCGGAATCGCAGCGCCGGGGTCGAGGCCGGCTCGGACGGCCGTGGTTTTCCCCGCCGAACGTGAACCTCTACGCCGCGGTGCTCCTGGGCCAAGGACTCCCGCTGAAGGAAGCGGGCCCGCTGTCCTTCATCGGCTCGCTGGCGGTGAGTGACGCCATCCGTGAGCTCGGCCTGTTTCCGGCCATCAAGTGGCCCAATGACGTGCTGCTGGGGCGTGACAAGGTCGCCGGCGCCCTGCTCGAGTGGGTGCCCCTCGGGGACAACATCGGCTCCGCGGTGGTCGGAGTCGGCGTGAACCTCAACGTGGACGTGGAACTGCTCCGGCGGGCCGTCGGGCCCGACGGCGGACAGGCCACCTCCGTCGCCGCCGTGCTCGGCCGGCCCGTGGACCGGAGCCGCTTCGCGGCCTCGTTCCTCGGGCACCTCGACCAGTGGTGGTGCCGCTACTGCCACGAGGGTATCCGGCCCGTCGTGGCGGCCTGGCAGAACCGGGACATCCTCACCGGGCGGCGAGTGGAGCTGCGGGGCGCGGCCTCGTCCGTCGAAGGACGTGTGCTCGGCATCGATCCCGAGGGCCACCTCATCGTGCGCACGACCATCGGCGATCTCCACGTGGTGTTGACCGAAGACATCCGCGTGCTCGATTGACACGGGAACGAGAGGAGAGCTGACTCATGAGGATTCGGCGCGTGCTTCACCCGACGGATTTTTCGCGAGCGTCCGCGGTGGCCTTCAACCGTGCGGTCGAGACGGCCAAGGCCAATCGAGCCGAGCTGCTGCTCGTCAACGTCATCACGCCGAGCATCCCGCCCATCGGCGACGGCTACATCTCCCCCAAGGTCTATGCGGAGATGCAAGCGTCCGCTCACGCATACGGCAAGCGGGAGCTCGACGCGCTGGTGGCCAAGGCGCGCCGGTCCGGGGCGCGCGTCCGCGGGATCTTGCTCGAGGGCGTGCCGCACGAGCGGATCGCTCAGGTGGCCCGGCGGCAGCGGGCCGATCTGGTGGTGATGGGCACCCACGGCCGCACCGGCTTCGCGCGGTTCTTTCTCGGGAGCGTGGCGAGCCGGGTGCTGGCCATCGCGCCGTGTCCGGTCATGACGGTGAGGGGGACGGCGCGATGAACGCCGCGGGGAGGCGGGGGCTCGCGGTTGGACTTCTCGGTGTGGCCCTCTCCCTGGCGCCCCTTTCCATCGCGGCGCCGGAGGCGGCCCCGGCGATGGACGACGAGCGCATGAGCCAGATGATGAAGATGATGACGGAGATGCAGGCTCAGATGCGCGACATGCAGGGCCGGATGCAGGGGATGGGGCCCATGCACGGGCAGATGGGACACATGATGGGCCAGATGGGGCGCATGCGCGGAATGATGGAGCAGTATCGCCGGCAGATGATGGAGCACTGCCCCGGCTCGGCGACTCCGTCCGCGCCCACGAAGTAGCCATCACGAAAGGAGCATCGCCATGATCGTGCGAGAGATGATGACGGCCGCGGTGATCACCGCGCCACCGTCGATGCCCATCTTCGACGCGCGCAACCTCATGCTGAAGGAGCGGATCCGGCACTTGCCGGTGACGAGCCCCGAGGGGCGGCTCCTGGGCATCGTCACCGATCGCGACATCCGCCTCAACTTGCCCTCCCAGGCGACGAGCCTGTCGGTGTGGGAGATCAACCATCTCCTCTCCCGGCTCACCGTGGGGGAGGTCATGACCAAGGGTGTGATCGCGGTGAGTCCCGACCGGCCGGCCCGGGACGCGGCCCAGCTCATGGTGGACCACCAGATCGGCGCGCTGCCCGTGGAGGACGCGGGCCGGCTCGTGGGCATCCTGACCGAGACCGATATGCTGCGGGCGTTCATCCGGATGGAGACGCCGGTGGGCCTGGCGAGGTCCTAGGACGCGCCCATGCGCGCACGGGGGCTCGGTGCGCAGCCGTGCCGGCCCGGGTCGATGGCAGCGCCCCCGTCAACCCCAGGGCGGACCGGAATCAGGCGAGTCCGCTGCGGAGATCACCATGCAGGTTCGTGATGTGATGAGCCGGAAGCCGATCACGATCGAGTCGTCGGAGAGCTGCCTGGAGGCGGTACGGCGCATGCACGGCGCCCGTATCCGGCATCTTCCCGTGGTGGACGGCGGGGGCCGTCTCGTCGGCATCGTGACGGACCGGGACCTCCGCCATCATCTCTTCTCTCCCGCGGTGTTTCCGGTGCTCGGGATGACGTCGCTCGAGACGCTGCTCGCCGCCGCGCCGGTCGCCGATCTCATGGCTTCGAGCGTGGTGACGGTCCGTCCCGACCACTCCCTCGCCGACGCGGCGCAGATCATGATGACGCGGAAGATCGGGTCGCTGCCCGTGGTCGAGGCCGGCCGGGTCGTCGGCATCCTCACCGAGACGGACATGCTCCGCACGATCGTCAGGAGGGACGCGGAAACGGCGTGCGCGGAGATCATCGTCTCCTTTCCGTGAGCCCGTCCGCCTCGTGGCACGCGCGTGAAGCCGGCGAGGTCGCGGCCGCGCTCGCCACCGACATCGAGCAGGGCCTGACGGACGTCGAGGCGGAGCGGCGCCTCCGGGAGACGGGACCCAACCGGATCGTCGACCATCAGCCGCGCTCGCTCGCGCGCACGGCGCTCGATCAGTTCCGGAGCCTGGTCGTGCTCCTGCTGCTCGCGGCGGCGGCGGTCGCCTGGACCCTCGACGAGCGCGTGGAAGCGCTCGCGATCCTCGGCGCGCTCGTCCTCAATGCCGCCATCGGCTTCGTGTTCGAGTGGCGCGCGCGCGTGTCGCTGACCCGACTGCGCGCCCTCGCGGTGGCTCATGCCCGGGCCAGCCGCAACGGGCGCACCACCCTCGTGGGCGCGAGCCGGCTCGTGCCGGGCGACGTGGTCCTGCTGGAGGCGGGATCCGCGGTGCCCGCGGACGCTCGGCTGGTACGCAGCGCGGCCCTGCGCGTGAGCGAGGCGGCGCTGACCGGTGAGAGCGGCGCCGTCGACAAGGAGGCCGGCGTCACGCTGCCCTCCGAGACCCTGCTCGCCGAGCGGCGCAACATGGTCTACGTGGGCAGCATCGTGCTCGCGGGGAGCGGGCGCGCGGTGGTGACGGCCACCGGCGTCGCCACCGAGCTCGGGCGGATCGGGCGCCTCGTCGCCGACGTGGGGACGCGCATGACCCCGCTCGAGCGCCGCGTGGAGACGCTGGGACGCCGCCTCATCGTCCTGGGCGCGGGGATCTGCGCCGCGGTCGGCGCGATCGGCATGCTCCACGGCGAGCCGGTGGGCCTCATGCTGGAAACCGCGATCAGCCTCGCGGTGGCGGTCATCCCCGAGGGGCTGCCCGCCATCGTGTCCATGGCGCTGGCCGCCGGCCTCTGGCGGCTCGCCCGCCATGGGGCGCTGGTGCGGCGATTGCCCGCGGTGGAGACCCTCGGCTCCACCACGGTGATCTGCGCCGACAAGACGGGCACCATGACCGAGAACCAGATGACGGTGACCGCCATCCGCTACGACGGCCAGCACGTGGTGGTCGGCGGGGGCAGCCGCTCGGCGAGCGGATCCTTCACCGGCAGTGGGAGGTTGCTCGTGCCCCTGGCGGATCCCCACCTGGCGCTGCTCCTGACCGCGGGCGCGCTCTGCAACGACGCGAGCCTGCAGCCCGCCGCAGACGGCCTGCGACTCCTCGGGGATCCCACCGAGGCCGCCCTGCTCGTCGCGGCGGTGAAGGCGGGGCTCGATCCGGCCGCCTTGTCGCGCTCCTGGCCGCGCCGTCACGAGGTGCCGTTCGACGCGACCCGGCGCATGATGACCACGTTTCACGAGGTGGCCCCCGGGGAGACGGTGCTGCTGGTGAAGGGAGCGCCGGACGTCATCGTGCCCCGCGCGCGGCGGCAGCAGCGGGAGACCGGCGCCATCTCGCTGGGCGACGAGGGGCGGGCCCGGCTCCTCGAGGACAACCGCACCATGGCCGCCAGCGGCCTGCGCGTGCTCGCCCTCGCCTACCGGACGGCGGCCTCGGCCGAGGCGGATCCGCTGGACGACCTCATCTTCCTCGGGCTCGTGGGGTTCATCGATCCCGTCCGGCCCGGCGTGAAGGAGGCGATCGAGCGCTGCCGCGAGGCAGGCATCGCCACGGTCATGCTGACCGGCGACCAGCGGATCACCGCCGAGACCATCGGACGCCAGCTGGGGCTGGCGCCGGATGCCATTCGCAGCCGGATGAGCCCGGAGGCCAAGCTCGCCCTGGTGGCCGAGCTCCAGGCGAAGGGCGAGACCGTCGCCATGACCGGCGACGGCGTCAACGACGCCCCCGCTCTCGTGCGTGCCGACATCGGGGTCGCCATGGGCCGCCACGGCACCGACGTGGCCCGCGAGTCCGCCGACCTCGTGCTGACCGATGACAACTTCGCCACCCTCGTGCACGCGGTCGAGGAAGGCAGGGTGGTGTACGCGAACCTGCGCAAGGTGATCCACTTCCTCTTCTCGTGCAACCTCTCCGAGATCGTCACGATCTTCGCGGCGATCGTGCTGGGGGGGCCGGCGCCCCTGCTGCCACTGCAGATCCTCTGGATCAACCTCGTCACCGACATCCTGCCCGGCGTGGCGCTGATCCGCGACCCGGCCGAGCCCGGCATCATGCGGCGTCCGCCCCGCGACCCCGCCGAGGCCCTCGTCACCTGGCCCTTCGCGGCACGGATGCTGGGCGAGGGCAGCCTTCTCGCTGCCGGAGTGCTCAGCGCCTACTTCTGGGTCGTGTGGCGCGACGGCGTGGGCGCGCACGCCACCACCATGGCCTTCACGGCGCTCGTCCTGATCCATCCGTTCCAGGCCATGAACTGCCGCTCCAATCGAGTGCCGTGGTGGCAGCTGCCTCCCAATCCCCTCATCCCGCTGTCGCTCGTCGCCCTCTTCGGCCTGCAGTGGGGCGCCATCGAGTGGACGCCGCTGGCCCGGCTGCTCGGCACCGTGCCGCTCCGAAGCGAAGACTGGCTCGTGCTCGCGGCGGGCGTTCTGTGGCCGGTGCTCGCCCTGGAGGGGCTCAAGGCGTGGCGGCCCCTCACGCCGTCGGCGCCCACGCCGTCGCGGGGCGTGGCCGCCGCCTGAGGAGCGCGCGCCCCAGCCGGGGCGCGAAGCTCCCGCCCGCGAGGGATCCATCGCCATGTTTTCCGCGCGATAGCGGCGGTATGGCACTTGCACCGTGTCCCACCGCAGAGGTGACGTGATGCCGCATGCGAAGGAGACGGTGTGATGCTGGTCAAGGATGTCATGCAGGCCCCGGTGACCACGGCCACGCCCGACCTCTCGGTACCGAAGGTGCTGCGGCTGCTCCAGGGCCGGGGGGTTCGACACGTGCCGGTGGTCGAGGGGGACGCGCTGGTGGGAATCATCTCCGACCGGGACGTCAAGCAGGCCATGGTCTCCGCGGCGGCGACCGCGGAGGGCCGCGCCCGCGACGAGATCGTGGCCCACCTCACCGCGGGCCAGATCATGACGCGTCCGGCCCGGAGCATCGGGCCCGATTTCGCCGTCGAGGATGCCGTCAAGATGATGGTCTCGGGGCGGATCAGCGCGGTGCCGGTGACGGATGCGGGGCGCCTGGTGGGGATCGTCACCGAGACCGACGTGCTGAGCCTCTTCGCCCGCGCCCTCGGTGTGCTCGAGCCCTCCAGCCGTCTCGACGTGGTCGTCCGCGAGGGAATGGACGAGGGGCTCGGCGGGGTCGTGCGGGCGGTGGAGGGCGCGGGCGCGCGGATCTCGAGCGTGATGACGTTCGGCGCCGGCGAGGGCGGCCGCGAGCTGGTCCTCCGCATCGGCACCATCGATCCGCGGCCGGCGGTGAAGGCGCTCACCGCGTCGGGGTATCAGGTGAAGAACGGCGTCCGCGGGCGCATTGGCTGATCACCCGGGCATGGGACCGGCTCCTCGCCCGCTCGCCCCGTTTCTGGAGCCGGAGAGCGTGGCCGTCGTCGGCGCCTCGCGCGACCCCTCCAAGGTCGGCGGCAGCGTGCTCGCCAATCTCCGCTCGGCCGGCTTCGCGGGGCGCGTGATCCCGATCAACGCGCGGGCCGACGTGGTGCAGGGGCTTCCCGCGCTGCCCTCGCTGCTCGACGTGTCCGAGCCGGTGGACCTCGCCGTCATCGCGCTGCCGGCGGCCGCGGTGCTCGACGGGCTCAAGCAGTGCGCGGCCAAAGGCGTGGGCGGCGCGGTGGTGATCTCCGCGGGCTTTCGCGAGATCGGCGCCGCGGGTGCCGAGCGTGAGGCCGAGCTGCGCGAGTGGCTCCGCACGCAATCGCTGCGCGTGCTGGGCCCGAACTGCCTCGGCTGGATCCGGCCGTCGCGGCGACTCAACGTGAGCTTCGCGCCGGGCACGCCCGATCCCGGCGGCATCGCGTTCGTGTCCCACTCCGGCGCGCTCGCGGTGGCCATTCTCGACTGGTCCCGCGCGCGCCGCCTCGGCTTCTCCCTCTTCGCGAGCCTGGGCAACCAGGCGGATCTCAACGAGAGCGATGTCCTCGACGCCGCCACCGAGGATCCCGAGACCCGCGTGATCGCCGCGTACCTGGAGGGCGTGGCCGACGGCCGGCGATTCCTCGACGCGCTGCGCCGCGCGGCGGCGGTGAAGCCGGTGGTTGTGCTCAAGACCGGACGCTCCGCCGAGGGCGCGAAGGCGGTCAGCTCGCACACGGGCGCGATGGCCGGGTCGGATCGCGCGTTCGACGCCGCGGTGCGCGCGGCGGGCGCGGTACGGGTGGAGACGGTCGCCGAGCTCTTCGATCTCGCGCGAGCCCTCGCCGTCCAGCCCGTGCCCCGCGGGCGACGGGTCGCCATCCTCACCAACGGCGGAGGCCTCGGGATCGTCTCGGCCGACGCCGCCCGCGCGACGGGGCTGCGGGTCGATGCGCTGCCGGAGTCGAGCCGTCTTCGGCTCGCCGAGTCCATGCCGCCGACGGCGAGCCTCGCGAACCCCGTGGACCTGGTGGGCGATGCCGACGCCGCCCGCTACAGTCGCGCCCTGCACGGCCTCGGGCCCACGAGTGCCGACGCCGCCCTCGTCATCCTCACCGCCCAGGCCGCCACCGATCCCGCGGGGGTGGCGCGCGCGGTGATCGGCGCCACGCGGGGCTGGCCGATACCCGTCGTGGCGGCCCTGGTGGGCGGAGCCAGCGTCGCGCCCGGCGTGCGGACGCTCGAGGATGCGGGCATTCCGTGCTACGAGTTTCCGGAGCCGGCCATTCGCTCGCTCGCGGGCATGGCGCTCATCGCGGAGCGGCGCCGCCGGCCCGCGCCGGCCGTCGCGAGCGCGCGGCCGGCAATGGTGGCGGACTGGCTGGTCGAGCGGCGCCGCCGGGGCCGCGCGCACCTCGGATTCGCCGAGCTGGCCCCCTTGCTCACCGCGTATGACATCCCGTGCGCGGCGATGCGCGCGGCTCGGGATGCCGCGGAGGCGGCGGTGGCGGCCGCGGCGCTCGGCTACCCCGTGGCGATGAAGGTGATGTCGCCGGACATCACCCACAAGTCGGACGTCGGCGGGGTGATGCTCCACCTGCGGGACGCGGCGGCGGTGCGGGCGGCGGCGACCGCGATGCTGGAGCGCGCGGCGGCGGTGCGGCCACCGGCGCGCGTGGATGGGCTCCTGCTCCAGCCCATGGTGAGGGTGGGAGCCGAGATGCTGGTCGGGCTCGTCCGCGATGCGCAGTTCGGCCCACTGCTGATGGTGGGCGGGGGCGGCGTCTATGTGGAGGTGCTCGGAGACACCGCGGCGCGACTCGCGCCCGTTTCCATCGCCGAGGCGGAGGCGATGCTGGGTGAGCTCCGGATGGCGCCGGTGCTCGCGGGCATTCGCGGCGAGGCCCCGGTGGACCGTGCGGCGCTCGCCCGGGCCGTCGCGGCCCTGAGCCGGCTGGGCGCCGATGTGCCGGAGCTGGCGGAGATCGAGATCAACCCCTTGATGGCGAGCCCCGACGGCGTGGTGGCGGTCGACGCGCGGGCGCGGCTCGATCGATAGGGCGCGACGAGCGGCAGGAGCCTCGGCGCGGCCGCTGGGGCTCCCCCTCCCCAGCGGGACACGCCCGCCCCAGCCTCCGCGCGCGCGCCATCCGGCCCACGCCTCGATGCGCCAGGGGATTCAAGTGTTTGCACGCGGAAGGCCCCTGGCACCCCCCTTGCTGCTGGCTCCGCGGGAGGAGACGACCCATGACCGTGCGCCTCGAGCGCTTCACGTACGACGACGACATCGTTCGGAAGTTCATGCTGGCGACGGTGGTGTGGGGGCTCGTCGGGATGCTGGTCGGCCTGGTGATCGCGCTCCAGCTCGTGATTCCGGGGCTCACGCTCTCGCTGCCGTGGCTCTCCTTCGGCCGCCTGCGCCCCCTCCACACCAACGCGGTGATCTTCGCCTTCGCCGGGAACGCCATCTTCACCGGCGTGTACTACTCGACCCAGCGCCTCCTGCGGGCGCGCATGTGGTCGGACACGCTCAGCCTCGCGCACTTCTGGGGCTGGCAGCTCATCATCGTGGGCGCGGCGCTGACCCTCCCGCTCGGCATCACCACGTCGAAGGAGTACGCGGAGCTCGAATGGCCGCTCGACGTCGCCATCGCGCTCGTCTGGGTGATCTTCGCGGTGAACGTCTTCGGCACGGTGGCGCGCCGGCGCGAGCGTCACCTCTACGTCGCGCTCTGGTTCTACATCGCGACCTTGATCGCCATCGCGGTGCTGCACATCTTCAACAGCCTGGAGGTGCCGGCGGGCCCCTTCAAGAGCTACTCGGTCTACGCGGGAGTGCAGGACGCCTTCATGCAGTGGTGGTACGGGCACAACGCGGTGGCGTTCTTCCTGACCACGCCCTTCCTGGGCATGATGTACTACTTCCTCCCGAAGGCGGCCGACCGGCCGGTGTTCTCCTACCGGCTCTCGATCCTGCACTTCTGGACGCTGGTCTTCCTCTACATCTGGGCGGGCCCGCACCACCTCCACTACACCGCGCTCCCCGCGTGGGCCTCCACGCTCGGCATGCTCTTCTCGGTGATGCTGTGGATGCCCTCCTGGGGCGGGATGGTGAACGGCCTCCTGACCCTCCGCGGCGCGTGGCACAAGGTGACGGAGGATCCGGTGCTGAAGTTCTTCGTGGCCGCCATCACGTTCTACGGCATGTCGACCTTCGAGGGGCCGCTGCTGTCCATCAAGAGCGTCAACGCCCTCTCCCATTACACCGACTGGACCATCGCCCACGTGCACGCGGGCGCGCTCGGGTGGGTGGGCTTCATGGTCTTCGGCATGGTGTACTGGCTGCTGCCGCGGCTCTTCCAGGCGCCGCTCTGGAGCCGGCGGCTCGCCGAGACCCACTTCTGGGTGGGTACGGTCGGCATCGTGCTCTACCTCGTGCCCATCTACACCGCAGGCCTCACCCAGGGCCTCATGCTCCGCGCCTTCGACGAGACCGGCCGACTCGCCTATCCCGACTTCGTCGAGACGGTGCTGCGGCTGCGCCCCATGTACTGGGCGCGGGCGGTGGGCGGCTCGCTCTACATCGTGGGCATGCTGTTCTGCCTCGTGAACTACTACATGACCTGGCGCGCGCGTCCCGCGGCCTACGCCCGGGCCGAGCAGGAAGCGCCGGCGCTGGCGGTGGGGAGCGTCCTGCCCATCGCGGGGGGCTCCGCCTCCGCGCCCGGCTTCGCCCGCGCTCAGTGGCATCGCCGCTGGGAGGGCATGCCGCTGACCTTCGGCGTGTGGGTCGCGGTGGCGGTCGTGGTGGCCTCGCTGTTCGAGATCGTCCCCCTCTTCCTCATCCGCTCCAATGTCCCGACGATCGCGGCCGTGCGGCCGTACACGCCGCTGGAGCTCCACGGGCGGGACATCTACATCGCCGAGGGCTGCAACAACTGCCACTCGCAGATGGTCCGGCCGATCCGGGCCGAGACGGTCCGCTACGGGGAGTACTCCAAGGCGGGCGAGTTCGTCTACGACCACCCGTTCCTCTGGGGCTCGCGCCGCATCGGACCGGATCTCCACCGGATCGGCGGCAAGTATCCGCACCTCTGGCACGTGCGCCACATGGACGATCCGCGGTCCACGACGCCCCAGTCGATCATGCCGGCGTATCCCTGGCTCCTGCGCGCCCCGTACGAGGTCCGTGCGATCGAGCGCGGAGTCGCCGCCCAGGTGACGCTGGGCGTGCCGTACACGCCGGCCGAGGTGGCGGGCGCGCCGGCGGCGGCCCACGCGCAGGCCAAGGGCATCGCGGACGAGATCGCCCGGCAGGGCGGACCCTCCGGGCTCGAGGACAAGCAGATCGTGGCCCTCGTCGCCTATCTTCAGCGCCTCGGCACCGACATCAGGAGATGACATGAAGCTCAGCGACGTGATGGCAGGCGCCCGCCTGGAGGTGTTCGCCGAGATCGGGCTCGTCATCTTCGCGATGGCGTTCACGGTCGTGCTCGTCACCACCTGGCTCCGATCCAATCGCGACGCCTTCGAGCGGGCGCGCCGGATACCGCTCGACGACGGGGAGCGTTGACCATGACGGCGGGCGACGAGAAGCCTCCGATGGTGGGGCACGCGGTAGACGGCATCGAGGAATTCGACAATCCGCTGCCGGGCTGGTGGGTGTGGATCTTCTGGGCGACCATCGTGTTCTCGCTCGGCTACTGGGCCTACTACGAGCACGGCCCCGGCCCGTCCGTGATCGCCGACTACGAGACGGACGTGCGCGCGGCGGCCGAGCGCGCCCCGACCCCGGCGGCGGAGACGGCCATGTCGGACGAGGCCGTCGGCGCGCTGG
Organism: Candidatus Methylomirabilota bacterium; assembly: GCA_035281625.1. Taxonomy (GTDB): domain Bacteria; phylum Methylomirabilota; class Methylomirabilia; order Rokubacteriales; family CSP1-6; genus DASRWT01. The sequence goes on along the minus strand of DATEDO010000099.1, from coordinate 2,521 downwards.
CGCGTGATGGCGCCGCCATGACGAAGGCGCGCGAGACGTACGAGGCGAAGTGCGCCATGTGCCACGGCCCGCAAGGACAGGGGCTCATCGGGCCGAACCTCACCGACGAGTACTGGCTCCACGGCAATCGGCCGACGGACCTGGTGCGGACCATCACCGACGGCGTGGTGGACAAGGGCATGATTCCGTGGAAGGGGCAGCTGCCGCCGCCGGAGATCGCCGCGCTCGCCGCCTACATCGGCACGCTCGTCGGCAGTAATCCGCCCAACCCGAAAGCCCCCCAGGGCGACAAGCTCGGCGCGTGGAGGGCGGCGAGCCGCTGATGTCGATCCCGGGTGCCGACACGCCGCGCGCGGCCACCGAGCGCGTGCTGCCCACGCTCAACGTGGACGGCACGCGGCGCTGGCTCACTCCGCACCTTTCGCGCGGCCGCTTCTACCGCTGGCGGCTCGTCACCGCCTGGGCCCTCATGGCGCTCTTCGCCCTGCTGCCGCACGCGCGCGTGGGGGGGCGCCCGGCCATGCTCCTCGACGTGGTGCACCGGCGCTTCACGCTCTTCGGCACCACGTTCTACCCCACCGAGACGATGCTCCTCATGCTGCTCCTCGTCGGCATCTTCGTGGGGATCTTCCTCCTCACCGCCGTGCTGGGGCGGGTCTGGTGCGGCTGGGCGTGCCCGCAGACGGTGCACATGGAGTTCCTGTACCGGCCCATCGAGCGGCTCTTCTCGCGTCTGGCGCGCGGGACCGGCGCGCGCGCGGCGCCGGCGTGGCGGGCCCTCCGCCTGGCCGTCTACCTTCTCGTCTCCATGGCCCTCGCCCATACCTTCCTCGCGTACTTCGTGGGAGTGGACGCCCTCGCGCAGTGGGTGCGCCGCTCGCCCGTCGAGCATCCCGTGTCGTTTCTCGTGATGGTGGGAACGACCGCCCTCATGTTCCTGGACTTCGGCTACTTCCGCGAGCAGGTCTGCATGGTGGCGTGCCCGTACGGGCGGCTGCAGTCCGTCCTCCTCGACCGCCGGTCGCTCATCGTCGGGTACGATGCCCGCCGCGGCGAGCCGCGCGGCAAGCTCGGCCACGTGACCGGCGACTGCGTGGACTGCGGCGCGTGCGTGCGGACCTGCCCGACCGGCATCGACATCCGCGACGGGCTGCAGATGGAGTGCATCCACTGCACGCAGTGCATCGACGCCTGCGACGCCATCATGGACCGGGTGGGTAAGCCGCGGGGGCTCATCCGCTACAGCTCGCGGGACGAGCTGGCGGGCGCGCCGCGCCGGATCCTGCGCCCGCGCATCGTGCTCTACCCCGCGCTGCTGCTCCTCGTGTGGGGCGCGCTCGCGTGGGCGCTCGCGTATCGCCCGAACGCGGAGGTCACGGTGCTGCGCGGGCTCGGCAGCCCCTTCACCGTCCTTCGCTCGGGCGAGATCTCGAACCAGATCCGGGTGAAGATCGAGAATCACGGCGGCGAGACCCGGCGGTACTGGGTCGAGCTGGCCGGCGCTCCCGACCTGCGTCTCGTCGCGCCGGAAAACCCCGTGACCGTCGGGCCGGGGCAGCAGGCCACCGCGACGCTGTTCGTGCTGGGCGACGCCGCGGCCTTCCCGCACGGCAGTCGGCCCGTGCGGTTCCGGGTCACCGACGGTGCCGGCTTCACCGCCGCGCCGACCTATCGGCTGCTCGGGCCGAGTGACCGTCCCGGCGAGAGCACGGTCGAGCGGGGCGGCCAGCCATGACTTCCGCCGGGCGCGGATGGCTCTGGCCGCTGGGGCTCGCGCTGGCGCTCGCGCTGTCCGCGGGCGGCAACGTGGCCTTCATGGTCCTGGCGAGCCGCGACGCCTCCTTCGCGGTGGAGCCGGATTACTACCGCAAGGCGCTCGAGTGGGACCGGACCATGGCGCAGGCGTCGGCGAACCGGGCGCTGGGCTGGATGGCCGCCGTCGACGGGCCGGCGCCGGCGCCGGGCGGCCGGCGGCTCGTCGTGCGGCTCATCGACCGCGACGGCGGGCCGGTGGACGGCGCCCGGATGACCGTCGAAGCGCGGCACGGGGCCAGAGCCGCGGAGGTGGTGCACGGCCTCCTGGCCGGGACAGGGCAGGGGCGCTACGCCGCCGAGCTGCCGCTCGGGCGCGTCGGGCTCTGGGAGCTCCGCCTGCGAGCCGAGCGCGGGGCCCAGGTGTTCACCCAGCGTCTCGAGGTCGATCTCCCTCCCGGGCCATGATGGCCATCGCGGTGGCGGTGCTGAGTGCCAGCCTCATCGGCAGCGTCCACTGCGCCGCCATGTGCGGCGGCCTCGTGGGCGTGTATGCGGCGGATCCGGCGCGCCGAGGGTCGGGAGGGCGCGGAGCCGCGCACGTCGCCTACAACGGCGGCCGTCTCATCGGGTATGTCGGTCTCGGGGCGATCGCGGGCGCAGTGGGCGCGAGCGCCGACCTGGCGGGCACGCTCGCGGGGGTCGGGCGCGTCGCCGCGCTGGGCGCGGGGGTGGGCATCGCGGCCTGGGGCACGCTGTCGCTCCTCGA
>DATEDO010000098.1:0-3397 GCA_035281625.1 Candidatus Methylomirabilota bacterium | reverse complement strand
GCATCCCCGGCGCTCGCCCGGTCCAGGCCGTCCCGCAGCCGCGTGACGGCGTGGCCGAGCGCGACGGCGATGTCCGCGCGCTCGGCGGCGCCCGCCGCCGCCGCGCGCTCCAGCATGTCCTCGATGGCCGTGGCTTCGGCGGCGACGCCGGGAAAGCCGTGCAGGGCGGCGGCGCCGCGGAGCCGGTGCGCCACCACCAGCAGGGGCTCGACGTCGCCGCCGCTGGACAGACCGGGAGCGCCCTCCTCGAGGATGGAGACCGTGTCCCAGGCCTCCATGAGGAAGATGCTCAGCAGGAATTCCCGGTCCGGCGGCGGCTCCGGCATGACGGGTCGGCGGCGCTCCTTCCTCTAGGCGGCCAGCTTGAAGCGCGAGAGCACGTTCCCGAGCTCCTGCGCCAGCCGCACGAGGTCATCCACCGTCTTGCGCGTCTGCAAGACGCTCTGCTCGGTCTGCAGCGCGACGCCGGCGATGGCCTGCACGGCGAGTCCCACGTGCTCGGCGCCCTTCACCTGCTCCTGGGTGGACACCGAGATGTCCTGGGCCAGCCCCGCCGCCTTCTGCGATACCGCCGCAATCTCGCGGAGGCTCTCACCGGCCTGGCTGGTGACGCGGAAGCCGGCCTCGACCTCGCGTGTCCCTTCCTCCATGGCAATCACCGCCTGCTGCGTCTCGGACTGGAAGTTCTTGATGAGGGTGGCGATGTCCCGCGTGGCCTTGGCGGAGCGCTCCGCGAGCTTGCGCACCTCGTCGGCGACGACCGCGAAGCGGAGGCCGGCCTCGCCCGCGCCCGCCGCCTCGATGGCGGCGTTGAGGGCGAGGAGGTTCGTCTGGGAGGCGATGTCGTCGATGGTGTTGACGATCTCGGAGATCTCCATCGAGCGGTCGCCGAGGTTCTTGATCTTCTTGGACACGCCCTGCACCTCGGAGCGGATGCGCTGCATGCTCTCGAGGCTGTTCCGCACCGCCTGCTCGCCGTGCTGGGCGGCGTCCAGGCCCTGTCGGGCCGCGCGCGCGGACGCGTCCGCGGTGCTCGCCACGCCGCGGGCCGACGTGCCGAGCTGCTCGGCGGTGCCGGTGGCCTGCATGGCGTCGCGCGCCTGGGCCCGGGCGCCCGTCTCGATCTGGCCCATGGAGACGATCATCTCGTTGGCGCTGGTGGACACGTGGTGGGCGGCCTGCCGCACTTCCACGAGGATGGTGGCGATCTCGCCCACCATGACGTTGATGGAGTCGACGACCGAGCCCAGCACGTCGGACGTCACCTCGCCGCGCCGGGTGAGGTCGCCCTTCGACACCTCGGTCGCGACGTCGAGGAATCGGCTGATGTTGGCCTGCAGGTCCTGACGCTGCTTGCGCTCCGCGTCGCGCTCGGCCACCGTCTGCACCAGTGACCGGAGGCGGACGATGGAGTCGTTGAAGGTGACGGCGAGCTGGCCGATCTCGTCCCGCGACTCCACCGGGGCGAGCTTGGAGAGGTCGCCGCGACCCACCTGCTCGGCGACGCGGACGAGGTGCTTGACCGGCCGGGTGACGCGCTGAGCGAAGACCATCCCGGCGAGCGCCGCGGCCACCGCGAATCCGGCGAAGGTCAGGAGGAGGTTACGGCCGGCCTTGGCGGCGGCGGCGGTGATGATGGCGCGGTCCATGCCCACCCGCACCGTGCCGAGCTGTCCGGCGAGCACGGGCACCGCGATGTCGATGACGTCCCGATCGCCCCGCCCCGCCGGGTCCTTGAACGCCACCTCCTGTACCTTCTGCGGCCAGTCGCCCGGCACCAGGTTCTGGTCGATGAGCCCGGGGGGCACGAAGGGCGCGAACGTGTGCGCGATGATGGTCTTCTGCGCGTCGTACACCAGGACGTACGCCACGCCGCTGATGCCCGCCACCTGGTCCACCTGCGCCTGCACGGTGGAGGCGTCGCGGGTGAGGATCAGGTCCACGCCGGAGTTGGCCAGACCGCGCGCGATGGCGCTGCCCTTGGAGGTGAACTCGTCGGTGAGGTTGGCGCGCAGCGATTGCACCGAGATCCACCACGTGAGGGCGGCGAGCGGAACCAGGATGAGGAACATGAACGTGGTGATTTTCGCGAGCAGGCCGAACCGCACCCCACCCCACCGCGCCGGCGGCGCCGCCGGCAGCGCCTCGTCCGCCTCGCGCACCGGCTCCGCCTTCACTCGTCCCCGCTCCCTCGTCGCCGCCATCGTCATCCCTCCTCGCTACGCCTTGACCGCGGCGTTCCAGTCGTGCACCGGAACCCAGCGGCCGCTCTCGACCCGGGTGAAGTAGACGCTGTCGAGCCCCTGATGCCGCTCCGGCCCGAAGTTGAGCGGTGCCGAGATGCCGAGATCCACGCCGCGCATGCCCTCGAGGGCGGCGCGGAAGCTCGCCCGCGTCGGGTTCACACCCGCGCGGCGAATCGCCTCCACGATGACCTTGGCATTGACGAAGCCCTCGAGGCTGATGAACGAGAGCTTCTGGGGCGCGTACTTGGCATCGCGCAGCGTCTCCGGCACGGAGGGCTTGTGCCGCTCCATGAGGGTCCGGTACTCCACCACCCCGGGCAAGGAGACGTCGTCGTAGCTCGGCACGACCTGGGAGTTCACCAGCGCCGTCGTGTAGTCCCGGCCCGTGTTCTTGCCGTGCTGCGTGAGCAGCGAGAGCATGGCGTCCGAGCCCACGAAGGACACGTTGGTGATGGCCACCGGCCAGCCGAGGTCGCGCGCGCTCCGCACGAAGGCCCCGCAGCCCTGATAGGCGCCGGTGCAGAGCACCACGTCCACCCCGGCCTTGCGCAGCTCGTTCACCGCGGGCGCCATGTCGTCCTCGAACTTGGCGCCGCGCACATAGGTCGCCTCCGCGGCGATGCGGGCATTGCGCAGGGCGAGTCCCCGCGCGACCCCGTCGGTGCCGCTGCGTCCGTAGGCGTCGACCTGATAGAAGACGCCGAACTTTCGCGCTCCCTGGTCCCAGAAGCGATCGACGAGGGCCATCATCTCCTGGCGGTACGAGGCGCGAATGTTGAACACGTGCTCGACGTAGGGCGCCTCGCGCTGCGGCTGGGCGCCCGTGAAGTTGCCCACCAAGATCACCTGCTGGGCGGCGTAGCGCTTGAGGATGGGGAGGGCCCGCGTGAGGGTGGGCGTGCCCACGTAGTTCGAGAGAAAGAAGACATTTTCTTTTTCAATGAGCTGCAGCGTGTTGCGGATGCAGGGCGTGGGCTCGTAGCCGTCGTCGAGGGCGACCACGGTGATGGTGCGTCCGTTGACCCCACCGCGGCTGTTGATCTCGTCGTACACCGCCTGCGCGCCGCGGTAGAACTCGGTCCCGAGGCCCGCCGCCGTGCCCTTGAAGGCCGCGCTCATGCCGATGCGGATCTCGCGCGCGCTGACCCCCG
>DATEDO010000097.1:0-4080 GCA_035281625.1 Candidatus Methylomirabilota bacterium | reverse complement strand
CCATCCCCGTCGCGCCCGCCCCCGCCCCCCTGCCCGAGTCTTCGACCCTTCGCTGGGAGCGGCGGCGCGTCACCCTGCTCCGCGCGGAGCTGGAGCTGGCGCCCGACGCGGACGATCTCTCCGACGCGAGCCGCGCCATCGAGGCCCTCGTGGAGAAGGTGGTGAGCTTCGGCGGGCGCGTGGAGGAGCTGAGCCGCGCCGGCATCGACGCCTCCTTCGGCCTGGACCCGGTGGAGGACGCGCCCCGGCGAGCCGCGAACGCGGCGCTGGCGATCCAGAAGGCGCGCGAGCGCGAGCCGCAGGCCATGCCGCTCCGCCTGGCGCTGGACACGAGCCTCTACCTCGTCGGGCAGGTCTCCGGCGCGCCGCAGATCGATCAGGCGGCGAAGCGGCGGACCTCCGGGCTCCTCGATGCGCTCATCGCTGGGGCCGAGCGCGGCGCCATCGTGGTCAGCCCCACCACGGTGCCGTTTCTCGAGCGGCGCTTCGAGCTGGTTCCGGCCGGCGCGATGGCGGGCGTGGCCGGCCAGGCCTATCGCCTCGCCGGGCGCGACCCCAGCGGGCTCGGCCTCTGGGGGCGACTGGGCAAGTTCGTGGGACGGCGTCAGGAGCTGGATCTCCTGCGCGGGCGCTGGACGCTGGCCGCCCGCGGGCGCGGGCAGCTGGTCGGGCTGGTCGGCGAGCCCGGCGTGGGCAAGACCCGGCTCGTCCGGGAATTCACCCACGGCGAAGCGGCGCAGGACTGGCTCTCGCTGGAGGCGGCGGGGCTGTCCATGGGCACGGCCGCCCCCTACTCGACCGTCATCGAGCTGCTGCGGCGCTATTTCCGCGTGGAGGCGGGCGACGACGCGCGCGTGGTCGCCGGCACGGTCATGGCGAAGATCGCCGCGCTGGACGAGGCCCTGGTGCCGCTGGCGCCCGCGCTCCTGGCGCTGCTCGACGTGCCGGTGGAGGACCGACCGTGGCTGGCCATGAACCCGGTGGAGCAGCGGCACCGTACGCTCGAAGCGGTGAAGCTCCTCTTCCTGCGGGAGAGCCGCGTGCAGCCCGTGCGGCTGATCGTGGAGGACGCCCACTGGGTGGACGGGGAAACCCAGGCCGTGCTGGACGCGCTCGTCGAGGGCTTGCCGACGGCGCGCATCCTGCTGCTCCTGACGTATCGTCCCGAGTACGGCCACGCATGGGGCAGCCGGAGCTTCTTCACGCAGCTCCGCGTGGATCCCCTGGCGCCCGAGTACGCCGGGGAGCTGCTCGACGAGCTGCTCGGCACGCACCCGGACGTCGAGCCCCTCAAGCCCCTCCTCATCGACTGGACGGACGGCAATCCGTTCTTTCTCGAGGAAAGCGTGCGGACGCTGGTGGAGACCCGGGTGCTCGCCGGGCCGCGCGGGGCATACCGGCTGGACCGGCCCCTCCCCAGCATCCGGGTGCCGGCCTCGGTGGAGGCGGTGCTGGCCGCGCGCATCGACCGCCTCTCCGCGGACGAGCAGCGGCTGCTGCAGTCCGCCGCGGTGATCGGTCGGCACGTGCCTCTCCCGCTGCTGGCCGCGGTGGCCGACATGCCCGAGGGCGTGCTCGCCGGCGCGCTCGCTCACCTCCAGGCCGCCGAGTTCCTCTACGAGACCAGCCAGTTCCCCGAGCCCGAGTACACGTTCAAGCACGCTTTGACCCACGAGGTGGCCTACGGGAGCGTGCTCCCCGACCGGGGCCGCGCGCTCCACGGCGAGGTGCTCGCGGCGATCGAGACACGCTACGCCGACCGCCTCGCCGAGCAGATGGACCGGCTCGCCTATCACGCCTATCGCGGCCAGGTCTGGGACAAGGCGCTGACCTATCTCGCGCAGGCCGGCGACAAGGCGTTCGCCCGCTCCGCCAACCGCGAGGCCGTCACCTTCCTCGAGGACGCGCTGACCGCCCTCGACCGTCTCCCGCCGACGGCGGAGCGCCAGGCGCTGGGGGTGGATCTCCGCTTCGTGCTCCGCAACGCGCTGCAGCCCCTGGGGGAGCTGGACTCGCAGCTCCGCCGCCTCGAGGAAGCCGAGGCCCTCGCCACCGCCCTCGGCGACGAGCGCCGGCTCGCGTGGGTGAGCGCGTACAAGACCGACTTCTATCGGCTCACCGGCGATCAGGATCGCGCGGTGGAGGCGGGGGAGCGGGCCCACGCCCTCGCCCAGCGCCACGAGGACTTCGCGCTGAAGATCGGCACCAACACCTGGCTCGGGCAGGTGCGGTATGGCCTGGCCGACTACCCGGGCGCCATCGCGCTGTTCCGGCAGAACGTGGAGCGCCTCGTGGGCCCCTACCTCACCGAGCGCTTCGGGCGGCCGCAGGTGCTGGCCGTTCACTCGCGCACCATTCTCGTGTGGTGCCTCGCCGAGCTGGGCGCGTTCGCCGAGGGCATCGCCCGCGGCGAGGAGGCCCTTGCCATCGCGGAATCCGTGGAGCAGCCCCTCAGCGTGGCCACCGCCGCCGCGGGTCTGGGCTACTGCCTCATGCGCGCGGGCGACCTCCCCCGCGCCATCCCCCTGCTCGAGCGTGGGCTCGAGGCGACGCGCGTGGCCAATAGCCCGCTCTGGCTCCCCCGCATCGCCTCCGCGCTCGGCCTGGCCCAGGTGCGCAAGGGCGCGGTGGCGGAAGGCGTGGCGCATCTCGAGCACGCGGTGGAGCGCTCGGAGGCCATGAAGCTCATCGGCGCCCACGCCCTGCTGCTGGCATCACTGGGCGAAGGCTATCTCCACGCCGGACGGCTCGAGGATGCGCGCCGGGTCGCGGGCGCCGCGCGGGCGCTGGCCCGGGGGCACCGGGAGCGCGGGAACGAGGGCTGGAGCCTGCGCCTCGAGGCCGAGATCGCGCTGGCGTCCACGCCGCCGGACGCGGAGGCGGCGGCGGCGCGGGCACAGGCCGCCCTCGCCCTCGCGGAAGAGCTCGGCATGCGACCGCTCGCCGCCGAGTGCCGGGCTCTCCTCGACCGGGCCGGGGGACGCTAGGCGGAGCCGGCGTCGGACGCGTCGGGGTCGGCGCGCCGCACGCGAAGGTCGGCCACCTCGAGCCCGTGCCGCCGCGCGAGGCGGCGGATCTCCAGCGCCAGCGCCTCGGCGGCGACGCGGTCGGGAATGTCCGTGAGGTGAATGGACTCGGGTAGCGAGGCATCCGGCGCGCCGTGGGCCTCCATCGCTCAGGGCTGCTTGGGCTTGGTCTTGGCGCGCTTGACCTGCCCGTTGACCTTCGCGAGCAGGGCACGCAGCTCGTCGTCGAACTGCGCCGCCTTCACCGGATCGACCGGGCCCGTCACCTCGATCTCGATCTCCCACTTGTCGTCGGCGCTCAATGGTCCGCTTCCGGGCATGGGGCCTCCTGGGGGTTGGTGGTGGTGATGCCCAGCATCGTGCGCGCCGCCGCCCGCGCCCGCTTCTGCTCGCACGGGCTCAGCGCGATCCCATCCTGACGGTCGCTCATCAATGAAGCGTGCCGATCCGTGCCCGGGCTCGGGCAGAGCGGCAGATCGCGGTCCGGATGGCCCGGCGGGAACGGCTGGCCCGCTTCCGGCGCTCCACGGGTGCAGGTGTGCCGGAGCGTCAGGTAGTGGCCGATCTCATGGGCCATCAGCAGCACATGGCTCCGCCAGCCGAAGAAGGTGCCGAAGAGCAGCACGGAATCCACTTTGAACCACACGCTGCCCGGCCCGGGGAACGGCCCTTCGGTCCGGGGCGCGCTGGCGTATCCGCCGATGCCTCGGATGTCCGGCCACTGATAGACGTTGATCCCGCCGAATCCCGGCGTGTTGAAGCGCGCGCTCAGCCGGCGAAGCCGGCCCAGATCGTCGAACGAGGGCGCCGGGAGCGGCACGCCGCCGGCCTCCTGCGGGTCGAAGGCGCAGCGCTCGGCCCGCACGATGATCAGCCGGATGCCGAATCCCTCCCAGACGTCGTTGACGCCGCGCTCGCCCTCGGGCGCGGCGGGACGGGGCGGACCGAAGAGCGCCTCGAGCGGGGCGCCGCTGGCGAGCACGCTCGCGTTCATCGCGTCGACGCGCGCGCGACGGTCGCCCTCCATCCCGGTTCCGTCGACGGTCATGTAGTG
>DATEDO010000096.1:0-11931 GCA_035281625.1 Candidatus Methylomirabilota bacterium | reverse complement strand
AGGACGAGGGCGTGACCGACGAGGCCAAGGGCGCGAAGCCAGACCAGGACGAGCGGAAGCACGGCGCCCGAGTATCCCATGGGCCCGGGGTCGCGTCAGCCGCAGCCGTGTATAGTAGGCGCGTCGCCATGGCGTCCGATCACCTCCGCACGCTGTTCCTCCATCCGCCCTCCGCCGACGGCTTCGATGGTGGCGCCGGCGCGCGCTATCAGGCGCGGCGCGAGATTCGCTCCTTCTGGTATCCGACGTGGCTCGCTCAGCCCGCCGCGCTCGTGCCCGGCTCGCGGCTGGTCGACGCGCCGCCGGAAGGCCTGACGCTGGACGACGTGCGCCCGCTCGCACGGCAATACGACCTGTGCGTCATGCACACGAGCACGCCCTCGTTCGCCTCCGACGTGAAGGTGGCGGAGGCGCTCAAGGCGGAAAATCCCGCGCTTCGTATCGGCATGGTGGGCGCGGCGGTGGCGGTGGCGCCGGAGCCCGCGCTGCGGGCGAGCCGGGCCCTCGACTTCGTGGCCGGCAACGAGTTCGACTTCACCATCGAAGAGGTGGCGCGGGACGTTCCCTTGTCCCGCATCGCCGGCCTGAGCTATCAGAGAGACGGACACGTCGCCCACACGCCGCCCCGGCCCATCCTCGAGGACATGGACCGGCTGCCCTTCGTCACCCCGGTGTACCGGCGCGACCTCACGGTGGAGCATTACGCGATCGGCTACCTGCGCCATCCCTATGTGTCGCTCTACACCGGGCGCGGGTGCCGCTCGAAGTGCACGTTCTGCCTCTGGCCGCAGACGGTGGGCGGCCAGCGCTACCGGACCCGCAGCGTGGACCACGTCGCCGAGGAGATGGCCCTGGCCCAGCGGCTCTTCCCCGAGGTTCGGGAGTTCTTCTTCGACGACGACACGTTCACGGACGATCTGCCCCGCGCGGAGGCCATCGCCAGGCGACTGGGCCGGCTCGGCCTCACGTGGTCGGTCAACGCCAAGGCCAATGTGCCGGCCTCCACGCTCAGGGTCCTGCGCGACAACGGCCTGCGCCTGCTCCTCGTGGGCTACGAGTCCGGCGTGCAGCAGATCCTCAACAACGTGAAGAAGGGCGTGCGCCTGGACGCCGCGCGCACCTTCACGCGCGAGGCCAAGCGTCTCGGCATCGCCATCCACGGGACGTTCATCCTGGGCCTGCCGGGGGAAACGCGCGAGACCATCGAGGAGACGATCCGCTTCGCGCGGGAGATCGATCCCGACACCATCCAGGTCTCCCTCGCCGCGCCCTACCCGGGCACCGCGCTCCACGCGGAGGCGCAGCGCAACGGGTGGCTCGAGGGCGAAGCCCTCGTCGACGCCCGCGGGGAGCAGCAGAGCGCCATCGGCTATCCTCATCTCTCGCGGACGGAGATCTTCCGGTCGGTGGATCTCTTCTACCGTCGCTTCTACTTCCGGCCCCGCAAGATGATCTCGCTCGCCGGGCGGACGCTGCGCGACCCGCGCATGCTGCGACGGCGCCTCGCCGAGGGGCGCGACTTCTTCAAGTTCCTCCGCCGCCATCGCTAGAGGCGCCGCCTGCGGTCGCCCGTCCGGGGCACCGTGCTAGCATGACGGCATGAAGGTCCTCGTCATCGACGCCGTCGCGCCGGAGGGGATCGCGTACCTGCGCGAGCGCGGCTTCCACGTGGACGAGGTGTCCAGCAAGCTGCCGCGAGCGGAGCTCCTCGGCCGCATCGCCGAATACGAGGCCATCATCACACGCTCCTCCACCGCGGTGACCACGGAGTTCCTCGCCCACGCGCGGCGGCTGCGCATCCTGGGTCGGGCCGGTGTGGGTGTGGACAACATCGACGTGGACGCCTGCTCACGTCAGGGGGTGGTGGTCGTGAACGCCCCCTACGGCAACGTGGTCTCGGCGGCCGAGCACACCGTGGGCATGCTGCTGGCGCTGGTGCGGAAGATCCCCGTCGCCAATGACACCCTGAAGAGCGGCCGCTGGGATCGCGGGATCTATGGCACCGAGCTGTTCCGCAAGACCGCGGGAGTGATCGGGCTCGGCAAGGTGGGCTCGCGGGTGGCCGCGCGCCTCCGCGCCTTCGACATGACGGTGCTGGTCTACGATCCGTACATCCCGGAAAGCCGGGCCCGCGACCTCGGCGTTCGGCTCACCGATCTCCAGACCGTGCTCACCCAGTCCGACGTGCTCACGGTGCACGTGCCGCTCTCGGAGGAGACGGAGAACCTCCTCACCGCGCGCGAGATCGCCCTCATGAAGCCCGGGGTGCGCCTCGTGAACTGCGCGCGCGGCGGCATCGTCCACGAGGGAGACCTCCTCGCCGCGCTCGACGCGGGGCAGGTGGCGGGGGCGGCGGTGGACGTGTGGACCGAGGAGCCCCCGGTCTCCGACCTCGTCAAGCGCCTCATCGCGCATCCCCGAATGGTGAGCACGCCGCACCTCGGCGCCAACACCGCGGAGGCCCAGGTCAACGTGGCGGTGGACGTGGCGCGGGAGATCGCGGCCTTCCGCGACGGGGAGCTGGTGGAGCACGCGGTGAACATCCCGGTGGGCGACCGCGAGACCATGGCCGAGCAGCGGCCGTTCCTGGCCCTCGCGGAGACGCTCGGCCGCTTCTGCGTGCAGCTCGAGCGGGACAACGTCGAGCGCGTGGAGGTCGAAGTCGCGGGGCAGGTGGGACGGCGCGATCCCGAGCTGATCGCGCGCGCGGTGCTGAAGGGGCTGCTCGGCAAGGTCACCGCGCAGGCGGTCAACCTGGTGAACGCCCACCTCGTGGCGCGGGAGCGCGGGGTCGCGGTGTCGGTGCGCGCCGACGAGGCCGCGGGCTCGGGCTACACCAATCTCGTGACCGTCACCACCCACGCCGGCGCCGGACGGAAGATCATCGCGGGCACCGTCTTCGACGGCACGCCCCGCATCGTGCGGCTGCGCGACCTCCACATCGAGTTCATTCCCGAGGGCCACATCCTCGTGCTCTCCTACGAGGACCGGCCCGGCATGGTCGGCAAGATCGGCTCGATCCTGGGCCGGCACAACGTCAACATCGCCTCCATGCACGTGGGACGCCGCACGCGGCGCGGCGGCGCCATCGTGGTGCTGCTCCTCGACGAGGCGGTGACGCCCGAGGTGATGGAGGAAGTGTCCAAGGCGGTGGAGGCAGACTTCGCCCGCCTCATCCGGCTCGACGCATGAAGGCCCGGCGCGCGCCGGCGCGCGGCGCGCTCCCCAGGGGCGCCCAGCCCTTCGAGCGCCGCCCGTGGGGCGGGTTCCAGACCCTCGAGAAAGGCCCCGGCTATCAGGTCAAGCGCCTGGTGGTCCAGCCCGGCCATCGCTTCAGCCTGCAGAAGCATCGCCATCGCGCCGAGCACTGGACGGTGGTGGCGGGCACGCCCAAGGTGACGGTGGGCGCGCGCAGCCGCCGGCTCCGGCCCCGCGAATCCGTCACCGTCCCCCGCGGGGCCTGGCACCGCGCCGAGAACGTCGGCCGCATCCCCGTGGTGATCGTCGAGGTCCAGTTCGGCGACTATCTCGGCGAGGATGACATCGTCAGGAAACAGGACGACTACGGCCGCACCGGGTGGCGATAAGGCCCCATTGGCTTCGTTGCCGCCCGCGCCCGGGCGCTCGACGTACAGGGAGTACGCCTCGCGCCCGGGCCGCGGGCGGCGCCTCGCCACTGGAGCCTTCTCGCCGCCCGGCCGCATTCGGTGTTCGGGAGCCTAGTCCGCGCCCCCGTGGTAGAAGTGGGCGCCGAGGCCGATGTAGTCGATCTTGTTCTTGTAGAACTGCCCGTTGGGCGAGTTCCCGCTGAAGTATTCCAGCATCACGAGCAGCCGCCGCCCGAGGATGCGCGCGCGGTCGAATTGAAGGCCGGCGCGCACGGAGTAGTTCGCGTTCCAGCCGTTCTCCTCCTGCATCTGCACGTCCATGGCCACGACCGGAGTGACGTTGGGCATGAAAGGCAGGCGCTTCTTCAGCTCGAAGCCCGCCTGGGTCGTCCAGGGCTTGAGGCTCGCGGGGTCGGTGTGAAAGAGATAGCCGCCGCCCGCGTAGAGCCGGAGCACGCGGTCGAACAGGTGATAGGAGAGCTTGAGGTCCACCGCCTCGTAGCTCAGGTTGATGCGGTTCGTGCGCGTGCGCAGGAGGAACTCGTCGCCCAGGTGCGAGCTCTGGTGAAAGATGCGGGTGAGGGCCTGGAAGGGGCCGTAGCTGTATGCGCCGGTCAGCGCGCCGAAGTAGTCAGCGTTCACGAGATCGTGGGAGTCGGCCTCCATGTCGAAGATCGCGAACACGCCGGCCTGCAGTCCCACCTCCCAGTGACCCTCGAGGAGTGATTGCCGGTAGAGGGGAATGGTCTCCCCGAACGTGACCGCCCCGATGACCCCGAAGTCGGGATCGTCGATGTAGCGCTGGAGCGCCGCCGAGAAGTGAGGCCAGCGCGGATCCGCGAGCAAGGGATCGAAGATGAGCCCCCCGGGGAGGAAGCCGGTCTCGATCTGCTCTGGCGCGTAGACCACGGCGACGGGGGGAGCCGCCTCGGCGGGAACCGGGGGCGCCGGGACGGGAACGGGCCGGGGCGCCTGGGCCGCCGGCGTCGCGGCATCCACGAATTCGACACGCATCGCGCCGGGAACGCCCGCGAGCACCGCGGCGATGCGCGCGCGATCCGCGCCCGGGCCCGCCGTGACCTGGATCACCCCGTCGGTGACACGAATGGGTGGCGCGGCGTCGCCGAGCGCCTGCTTGAGCAGGGCCGTGGCATAGCCGCGCACGAAGCCGTCGTCGGTCGCGGCATGGGCCGGGGCCAGCGGGAAGAAAATACCGAGCAGCAGGACAACGAGGGTTGCATGGATGGTCGGCATGGGCGGCCTCCTCGGGACGCCGCCCCGAGCGCTCACATCCCGCCGAGGCGTGCGGTGGTCTGCGCGTCAGGTTGTGCGTCCCACTCTCTCACGCATGTCGAGCGCCGCCCCGCCGGAAGCGCCGCCCCCGGGGCCGTCGCTAGCGCACGGGTGGGGGCGGAGGCGGTGGAGGTGGCGGAGGCGGCGGGGGCGGGGGCGCGGCCACGCGCCGCACGGCCCGACCGCCGGGAACCTGATGGCCCTTGGCGTACATGCACTGCTGGTAGGCGACGTCGTAGCGCTGC
Source organism: Candidatus Methylomirabilota bacterium (assembly GCA_035281625.1). GTDB lineage: Bacteria > Methylomirabilota > Methylomirabilia > Rokubacteriales > CSP1-6 > DASRWT01. Next base: position 6,785 of record DATEDO010000096.1, on the reverse strand, counting down.
TGCACGCTGGCGCCCGCGTAGGCGCCGGCGTTGTAGCCGGAGGCGGTGCCACCCGCCAGGCCCACGCCCGCGCCCACCGCCGCGCCCATGGCCGGATTGCCGGCGGCGGCGCCGAAGGCCGCGCCGAGCGCTCCGCCGATCAGTGTGCCGAGCACCGCGCCGATGGTGGTGTTCTCACCGGCGGTCTGTGACGGGCTGCCGGACTGGTTGTGCGCCCATTGCCGGCACGTCGCGTCGTCGGCCTGGAACTCCTCGAACGAGCGTCCCGAGCCCGGCATCACCGCCACGCTGGGGGCGGTCGGCACCGAGACGCAGCCGGCGGCGAGCCCGGCGATCAGCACGGCGGCCGTGCCGCGGCAGCGCAGCCCGCGGCGGCTCATGGCCGATCCGACGGTTGCAGCTCGGACTGGAGCTGCCGCATCCGCGAGCGGAGCTGGCCGGCCCGGGCGAGCTGCTCCGGCGTGAGCACCGCCCGCACCTCCAGCGCGATCTGCGCGCTGTCCTGCAGCAACTGCTCGCGGAGCGCGGCGATCTGCTTGAGCAGCGGCTGGAGATCCGTGGCCTGCACCGCGCCCGCGGTGAGGAGCCGGTCCGCCAGCTCCTCCTGGGCGCGCCGGAGCTGGTCCACCGTGTTCCTGGTCACGGCGCGGTGACCGGCCAGGATCGCGCGCACCTTCTCGTCCTGCTCGGGCGTGAGATTGGCGGCGCGGATCAGGAGGGGCAGGGCCAGCCCGCCGTCCCGGCTCCAGCCCGGCCCGCGCTCGTGGCGCGTCTGGGCCTGGGCCGTCACCGCCGCCGCAGGCAGCAACAGCAGCGCCGCTCCGATCACCGCGCACGACAGCAAGGATCGCCAGGTCATGGTTCTCATCCTCCTCACGAGGCGCCACCCACGCCGCAACCCGAGCGCACCAGCCACTCGGTCCCCACGCATTCCCCTTCCGGCTCGTCTCCCGTCACGAGCGCCTCGATGGGCTCGGGCGGGGCGGCCTCCGCCGCGGGCGGATCCCCGCCCAGCGAAAAGAGCGATGCGGACACCTGGGTCAGCATGGCGCGCGCCTCCTCGGGCTGCATGGAGGGCGGCACGTAGGTGACGGCCCGCCACACCGCTACCTCGACCCAGAGCAGTGCGGCCAGGGCCATCCCCGTGGCCACCGTCGTGGCGGGCATCCAGCGCCTGAACGCGGGCGCGGGGCTTGGTCGGGGCTCCAGCGTATCGGTCAGCGTGCGCGTGATCAGGGAGAGGTCCCGTCCCAGCGCGTGCAGGCGGCGTGTGCAAGCGAGGCACGACTCGAGGTGCCGCCGCTCGTCGGCCTCGGCGAGGCCGGCCTGGGCGTGCACGAGCGCGCGCTCCGAGAGATGCGTCACGCGACCTCTCGCGCCGCGTCGCGCAAGCGGTGCACCGCGCGGAAGAGATGGCGCTTGACGCTCCCCGGGCTGACGCCGAGCGCCGTCGCGATCTCCGGCCCCGACCAGCCCTCGAGGTGGCGGAGCACGAAGACCTCGCGCTGCCGGTCGGGCAGGGAGCGGAAGGCCCGCCAGATCCTGCCGCGCGCCTCGCTACCCATCACCAGATCCTCCGGGGAAGGGGCCGCGTCGACCAGCGGCGCCGTCTCCACCTGTTCACTCCAGCGACGGAATCGCCGCCACCAGCCGGCGCGGCGCCGATCGCGACAGGCGTTCACCGTGAGCCGCGTGAGCCAGGGGCCCCAGTCCCGGGGCGGTCCCTGTCGCCGTTCCGACTCCAGCGCCTTCACGAACACGTCCTGCAGCACCTCGTCCGCCTCGTGGGGATCACCCAGGAGGAGGCGACCCAGGCGGCGGAGCCGCCCGGAATGCGCCAGGACGACCGCGTCGAAGTCGTCCTGGGGCCGGGCATCCACACCCGCTTGGACGCGGCCGTGCCCTTCCTAGTTTACTGACGAGGCAAGGGGGGAACCGGTTGACCGGGGGCCGCGCTGGCGGGTCAGCGCATCCAGCCGGAAACACCGAGATATATGGCCGCCAGGCCGAGATATTCGTGGAGCACGCTCTCGGCCAGGCGCCGATCGCGCCACCAGGGGCCGTCGGGGGGCCGGCCGTAGGGGCTTCCCCGGAGAATGGCCTCCACGGACCCGTTGCCGCGCCGATACCAGATCGTCTTGACCCGACGGGTGTGCTCGGCGGAGGTCACGAGGATGACCCGCTGCCAGTTCCGCGACGTGGCCTCGCGCTTCACCAGCGCGAGCTCCTCCTCGGTGATCCGAACCGGCTGGGTGAGGGCCACCACCGCGCTGGCCGGCACGCCGAAGTGGAGGAGCGCCGCGCGCGACTCCGCCTGGAGATCCAGAGGCCGCACGCCGAGGCGCACCAGCGCCTCGACAGTGGCGGGATTGGTGGGCCGCGAGATGAGGACGCGCGGCGCCCAGCCCTGAGCATAGAGGTCGGCGGCGGCGCGCTCCCGGAACGGCGCTCCCCCGGCCACCACGACGATGGCGTCGGCCTCCCCCAGCGGGTCCTCGATGGAGAGGCTGCTGGCGACCCAGCGGAGCACGGGCGCGTGAACGACCCAGACGACGGCCGCGACGGCGAGCGCCACCACGGCGGCGATGAGGAAGCGGCGCGCCCTCAACGACACGGCAAAAACTTGGAGGCCGACCGTCGGCGCTTGTACGATTGCCGCGAGGAGGAATTGCCCATGCGCCGTCTCTTCGTGCTATCGATGATCGCTCTGACCCTGTCCGCCTGCGCCTCGTCACCGCCGCGCGCGCAACGGAGCGAGTTCGAGGACATCCCGGTTCCCAAGGGGCTCACAGTGGACATGGACAAGTCCACCATCATAGAGTCCCCGTCGGTGAAGGCGGCCCGCATCTTCTACAAGGGGCGGCTCGAGCCGGAGAGCCTCGCCACGGCCTTCCGCACCACGCTGGAAGCCAATGGGTGGCGGCATTTGTCCTCGACGATGGCTTCGGGAAAGGGTACCACGCAGGTCTACGATAAGTCCGGGAACTCGCTCCAGATCATCATCTACGAGAGCCTGTACTACACGTGGGTGGAGCTCTCGACCACCAAGGTGATCTCGGGCGCCGTGGCCTCGCCGGCCGCGCCCATGCCCACGGCGACCCCGCTGCCCGCCACGCCGGTCCCCCCCGTCCGGCAGTAACAGACTTGGCCTCCTCCTGATGCCCTCTCCCCCGCGTGGGGAGAGGGCAGGGTGGAGGGGAATGGCCCGCGGTTCTCGGGCCCGCGGCTGCCCGATCTCCCGCCTTGGGCGCCTAGCCTACCCGCGAGGCGCTAGGGCCGCCGCCATTCGCGGCCGTCGCGCTCGATGAGCGTGTCGGCCTCGGCGGGGCCCCACGTCCCCGCCTCGTAGTTCGGGAACTTCCGCGGGTCGCCCGCGCCCCACGCCTGCAGCACCGGATCCAGCAGCTCCCACGCCAGATCCACCCAGTCGCCCCGCGCGAAGAGCGTGGGGTCGCCTTTCATGGCGTCCACGAGGAGCCGCTCGTACGCCTCCGGCGGCTCGCCGCCGAAGGCCTTGTGGTAGTCGAACTCCATCTCCACCGCCTTGATGCGCGGCTCGGGGCCCGGCCGCTTGGCGCCGAACTGGAGCGAGATGCCCTCGTCGGGCTGAATGCGGAGGATGAGGCGATTGGCGGCCTCGGCGATGGCCTCGGGGTTGCGGCGGAAGACGAGGTGCGGCGTGCGGCGGAACTGCACGGAGATCTCGCTGGCGCGGCCGGCGAGACGCTTGCCGGTGCGGAGGTAGAACGGCACGCCCGCCCAGCGCCAGTTGTCCACCCCGAGCTTGATCGCGGCATAGGTCTCGGTGATCGACTCCGACGACACCCCCTTCTCCTCGCGGTAGCCGGGGACGCGCTGGCCCGCGACGAAGCCCTGTCCGTACTGGCCGCGCACCGCCACCTGGTCCACCTCGGCGGGGACGATGGGGCGCAGCGCGCGCATGACCTTGGTCTTCTCGTCCCGCACGGGATACGCGTCGAACGTCACCGGCGGCTCCATGGCGACCAGGCACAGGAGCTGAAGGATGTGATTCTGGATCATGTCGCGGAGGGCGCCGGACTCCTCGTAGTAGGCGCCCCGTGACTCCACGCCGAGCGTCTCGCTCACCGTGATCTGGACGTGGTCCACGTGATTGCGATTCCACAGGGGCTCGAAGATCCCGTTGGCGAAGCGGAAGACGAGGATGTTCTGCACCGTCTCCTTGCCGAGGTAGTGGTCGATGCGATAGACCTGCGCCTCGTTGAACACGCCCGCCACCACCTGGTTCAACGCCTGGGACGACGGGACGTCGCGGCCGAAGGGCTTCTCGATCACGAGCCGCACCCACGCGTCGGGACTGTCGGGCCGATTGAATCCGGCTTCCCCCAGCCGCTGCACGATGTGGGTGTAGAGGGAGGGCGGGGTGGAGAGGTAATAGAGCCGGCTCCCGCCCGTCCCGCGCTCCTGCTCGATGCCCTTGATGAAGGCGCCCAGACCCGGGTAGAGGTTCGGGTCGGCGGGATCCCCGGTGTAGTAGAAGAGGGCCTGCGCAAAGCGATCCCATACCCGAGGAGATGGCGGCTGCACCCGCGCGAAGTCCGACACCGCCTCGCGCATGTTGGCCCGAAACACCTCGTTGCTCATCTCCGTGCGCGACACGCCGACCACCGCGAACGGCTCGGGCAGGACGCGGCTCTGGAAGAGCGACCAGAGGGCGGGAACGAGCTTCCGCTTCGTGAGGTCGCCCGAGGCGCCGAAGATCACCATGACGCAGGATTCGTCAGCCATCAGCCCTTCCGCGCGAGACCCCGGAACGCGTTCACGAGCTTGTCGAGCCCGGGCCCCTGCTTGCCCTTGAGATGCACACGCGCCACGCGCCGGCCGACCTCCGAGAGGGCCTGGAGATCGCCCAGCGCCTGCGCGGCCTTGAGCGTGCCGAACCCGTAGCCCGCGCCCGGGATGGCGATGTCGTCCGCGTCGTCGCCGGTGATCTGAAGATAGAGCCCGGTGGGCGGGCCGCCCTTGTGGAGCTGGCCGGTCGAGTGGAGGAAGCGCGGCCCGTAGGCCACCGTGGTGGCGACGCGGAGCTGATCACGCAGGATGGTCCGGAGCTCTTGCAGCCGCTCCCACACGTCCTTCGTCGGCGTCAGATACGCCTGGATGGCGAGATAGTCGCCGGCCTCGATGCGGCTGAGATGCTCCCAGAGGCCCTCGGCGAAGCCCTCGAGCTTGTCCTGGCCCCCGGTCAGGAGGGCCAGGCCGTCGGTCTCGGCGACCACCTTCCACTCGGGCAGCCGGCGGGCCTTGCGCCAGAGGGCGATGAGCTCGCTGGTCTTTTCCTTGGCCGCCGCCACGTTGGGCTCGTCGAAGGGATTCACCTCGAAGGCGGCGCCCGCGGCGGCGGTGGCGATCTCCCAGCGAAAGAACTCGGCGCCGAGGTCGAGCGGGTCCGCCAGCTCGAGGCGGATGACCGGGTGGCCCTCGGCGGCGAGCTTGCTGAGCGCGGCGTCGTGAGAAGCATCGCCCTTGAGCAGAATGGAGACGAAGAGCCGATCGTCGCCGTACGCCGCCGGCGCGCCGAGAGCCTCGCCGTCCACCGGCACGACGCCCTTGCCGTTCTTGCCCAGGGATTCCGCGAGGAGCTGCTCGATCCATGCGCCCAGCGCCTTCACCTTGTCCGAGAGCACCAGCGTCACCTTGTCGCGGCCCGCCCGCGCGAAGGCGGCCAGGGCCGCGCCCAGCCGAAGGCCGGGATTCTCGTCGGCGGCGACCTCACGGCCGCACGCCTCCAGCATCGCGTTGGCGCGCTCGACCACGCCCTTCACGTCCACCCCGATGAGCGCCGCCGGGACCAGGCCGAAGTAGGACAGCGCCGAGTAGCGCCCGCCGACGGTGGCGGGATTCAGGAAGGTGCGCCGGAAGCCGCCATCGGTGGCGAGCTTCTCCAGCGGCGTCCCGGCGTCGGTGATCGCGACGAACTGCATGCCGGGCTTGGGCGGCTTCCCGTTTTCCACCTGGGCCCGGAAGAAGGCGTAGAGCGACATCGTCTCCACGGTGGTGCCCGACTTGGTCGCGACCACGAAGAGCGTCTTGCCGAGATTGATCCGGTCCAGCGTGCGTTTCACCGCGCCGGGATCGGTGGAGTCCAGCATGACGAGATCGGGGAAGCCCATCTTGGATCCGAAGGTCTGGTTGAAGACCTCCGGGGCCAGCGACGAGCCGCCCATCCCGAGCAGCATGACGTGGGTGTACTGCAGGCGCCGGATCTCATCGGCGAAGCTCTTCAGCTCCTCGGCGGTCTCGCGCATGATGGTCGGCGTCGTGAGCCAGCCGAGCCGGTTGCGGATCTCCTCCGCCTCGCCGGGCCAGAGGCCGGCGTCCTTGGTCCAGAGACGGCCGCTGAAGTCGGCCCGCTCGAGGCTCTCGAGGGTGGCGGCGACCGTCGGGTGCCGGAGCGCGTTTGGCGGGCCGACCGGCGCGGGCGGGGCCGCCGGCTCCTTGGGCTTGGGCGCGGGCTCGGGCGCTTTCGCCGCCGCGCCCTTGGCCGGCGCCTCGCGCTGCCGCGGCTTCGGCGTGATCACCTCGATGGTGTCTTCGTCCAGCGAGATGACACCCTCGCGGCGTGACGGCTGGCCCTCGCTCTCCTCGTCATCGGTGGCGCCGCCGGTGGCCTGACGGATCAGCTCCGCCGCGGCGGCGGCCAGCGGATCGGTGGGCCGCGGGCCGCGCTCCTCGGCGCTCGGACGCGTGGGAATCGGCGGTGGTGCCGGTCGTCCCGGCCGCGGCGGCGGAGGCGGTACCGCGGC
>DATEDO010000095.1:0-14582 GCA_035281625.1 Candidatus Methylomirabilota bacterium | reverse complement strand
GCTCGCGGCGGCGCTCCCCGCGCCTGGCCGCGTCGGTGGCGTGGCGCCGGCCGCCGCCGCGCCCATGCTCGAGCGCCGCATCCCGGTGAGCGGCGAGGCGTTGCCCGTCGTCGGCATCGGCACCTGGCGCGTCTTCGACGTGGGCGCCTCCCCCGCCGAGCGAGCGCCCATCAAGGAGGTGCTGCGACGGCTGGCCGAGCTGGGCGGCAAGGTCATCGACTCCTCGCCCATGTACGGCGCCGCCGAGTCCGTGGTGGGCGAGGTCGGCAGCGAGGTCGGTGTGCTCGACCGGCTCTTTCTCGCCACCAAGGTGTGGACCAGCGGCCGCCGCGCCGGCGTCGCCCAGATGGAGGAGTCGTTCCGGCGCCTCCGTACGAAGCGCATGGACCTCATGCAGATCCACAACCTCCTCGACTGGCCGACCCACCTCGCGACCGTGAGGGAGTGGAAGGACCGGGGCCGCATCCGCTACGTGGGCGTGACCCATTACACGCGGAGCGCCTACGACGAGCTGGAGCGCGTGCTGCGCGGCGAGCGGCTGGACTTCGTCCAGATCAACTACTCGCTGGGGGAGCGTGACGCCGAGCGCCGCATCCTGCCGCTGGCTCGGGAGCGCGGCGTGGCGGTCATCGCGAATCGCCCGTTCGCCGAGGGCGCGCTCTTTCCTCGCGTGCGGGGCAAGCCCGTTCCTCAATGGGCGGCGGAGATCGACTGCGAGAGCTGGGCCCAGATCTTCCTCAAGTGGATACTGGCGCATCCCGCCATCACGTGCGTGATTCCCGGCACCGGCAAGCCCGAGCATCTCGTCGACAACATGAAGGCGGGCACGGGGCGGCTCCCCGACCCCGCCATGCGCGAGCGGATCGCCGCGTCGTTCTGATCCTCGCCGTGCACGCGCTCGGCGCGCGTCACGCTCGCGGTGTGGGTGAGCTCCGCGGCCCGATCGGGGGCCATCGTCTCCAGCATCAGATAGTCGTGTGCGTCCAGCCAGGCCATCGTCTGCTCCGTGAACCCTCTCCCCTCAAGGGAGAGGGCAGGGTGAGGGGTACGGGTGTGGCCGGGCGAGCGGTGGGGGACGCCGCTCGCCCGGCCGGGCTTACCCGCGCGGAGCCTGGATGGTGTCCTGGCTGCGCGGGGCGTTGACCTCGTCCGGGGGCGCGGCGCTCGCGGCGCCTGCCGCCAGCAGCGTGACGAGGGCAAAGAGGAAACCGATCGTCCGAATCATCTGCTCACCTCCTCGAAGTGAATGACTGACGGTCGTGTGCCAGAGCAGGCCGCGTGCCATTCGGCACATGCGCGAATTCATTGAGCCTCCCTCGCGCGACTCTCGGGCATCGGTTCCAAGCCGGAACCCGCGCCCTGTTCACGCTGAAACGCGTTTCACGCTGGAACGTCGTTCCGAACTGAAACGGCCGCGCGACACGAACGCATGATTTCCCGCGCCCTTCGCGTGGCACGCGATTTGCCGGCGAGAGTAGACTGATTCGAGGGAGGGTTCTGCATGCCGGTGCCGCTCGCTCTGACATTCGTTTCGATGGTGGCGTTCGGGATACAGCTTCTGATCTTCGCGTATCTCTACTCGTCCCATCGCGTGCGGTTCTTCCAGTACCTCCTCCTCGCCTGGGGCGCCTACACCCTCTCCAAGGGCCTCAAGCTCTGCGACGTGCTCGTCCTCGGGATCGAGGAGCCGAGCTTCATCACCGAGCTGGCCCCCATCGCCGCCGTCGGCTTCACGCTGGCGGCGGCCTTCGCGCATCGCTGGGACTATCGGCTCGGGCCCCGCGACATCGTGGCCGGCATGGGCGCCGCGGTGGTGCTCACCTTCGTGGCCGGCATCGGGCCCGGCGAGACCGGGCAGCGTGTGGTCGGAGTGGGCCTGGGCCTGATCCAGATGGCGGCGGGCATTCTCTTCTGGCCCGCGCCCGGCCGGCACGTCGGCTTCCGCGGCGAGCGCCTGCTCTCCGGGCTCTTGACCCTCTGGGGCGCGCACCGTATCACCACGCAGTTCATCCCCATGGACTCGGGGTCGACCGGCTACTTCGCCGTGCATGCGGTGTTCATCACGCTGTACTTCCTCTCGACCTTCGCCGTGATCATCATGGTGCTGGAGCGGGCCCGGAACGAGAGCGAGCGGCTCCACGCGCGGCTGCGCGACGCCGAGCGCCTGGCCACCGCGGGCGAGATGGCCGCCGGCATGGCGCACGAGATCCGGAACCCGCTGGCCGCCATCGTCAACGCCACCGCGCTCCTCACCGACGAGGCCGGCCTCACCCCGTCCGAGCGCGCGACCACGCTCGCCGCCGTGCGGACCGAGGCCCGGCGGCTCAATCGCATCCTGTCGGACTTCCTCCGCTTCGCGAAGCCCAAGCAGGCGGTGCGCGTGCCCGGCGACATCGCGGAGGTGGTGGAGCACGTGGGAGGCCTCGTGCGCGACGACCGCTCGCGCGCGACCCGGGTGGACGTGCGCGTCGCCATCGACCCCGCGGTGCCCCGCTTCGCCTTCGACCGCGATCAGCTCACCCAGGTGCTGTGGAACGTGGCGCTGAACGGCGTCGAGGCCATGGACGGGCGCGGGCGCCTGTCCCTCGAGGTGGCGCGCCAGAACGGCGGCGTGGCGCTGGCGGTGTCGGACACCGGGCCCGGCATCCCGCCCGAGCTCCGCGGCCGCGTGTTCGAGCCTTTCTACACGGGCAAGCCCAACGGCAGCGGCCTCGGCCTCACCATCGCCGAGCGCATCGTCGAGGCGCACGGGGGCCACATCGAGATCGACTCCGAGCCCGGTCGGGGTACGCGGGTGACCATGCACTTTCCCCTGGAGGCGAGCGTCTGATGGCGCATCTCCTGGTCGTGGACGACGAGACCTCGGCGCGTACCACCCTCGCCCTGCTGCTGCGCAAGCGCGGCCACCGGGTGGTGGAGGCCGACAGCGTGACCGCCGGGGCGAAGTGCCTCACCGAGGAAGTGTTCGACCTCGTGGTGACCGATCTCCGCATGCCCGACGGCGACGGCCTCGACGTGCTGCGGACGGCGAAGGCGCAGGCGCCCACCACCGAGGTGATCCTCCTCACCGCGTATGCCGAGTGGAAGTCCGCGAAGGAGGCCATTCGCCTGGGCGCCCTCGACTACTTCGAGAAGGGCCAGGAGCCCGACGAGCTCTATCACCGCATCGACAAGGCCCTGGCCGGCCGCGCCCTGCGCCGCGAGAACGAGAACCTCCGCGCCCAGCTCCGCGAGCGCTACGGCCTGGCCGGGCTCATCGCGCAGTCGCCGGCCATGCACGACGTGCTGGAGCTGGTGGAGCGCGTGGCGCCCACCGACGCCACCGTGCTGATCCACGGCGAGTCGGGCACCGGCAAGGAGGTCATCGCCAAGGCCGTGCACCACGCGAGCCTGCGCGCGACCCGGCCCTTCGTGGCGGTCAACTGCGGCGCGGTGCCGGAGACCCTGCTGGAATCCGAGCTCTTCGGCTACATGCGGGGCGCCTTCACCGGCGCCAACGTGAACAAGCTCGGGCTCTTCGAGGAGGCGCACGGCGGCACCGTCTTCCTCGACGAGATCGCCGAGATGCCGCCGGCGCTCCAGGTGAAGCTGCTCCGCGTGCTCCAGAGCGGCGAGGTACGGCGGCTCGGCGCCACCCAGGCCAGCACCATCGACGCGCGCGTGATCGCGGCGACCCACGGCGACCTGCCAGCGCTCATCACCGATGGCAGCTTCCGCGAGGACCTCTACTACCGCCTGAACGTGATCCAGATCTCGCTGCCCCCGCTGCGCGATCGGCGGGAGGACATTCCCGCCCTCGCCGAGCACTTCCTCGCGCGCGCGGCGGGCAAGCTCGGCCGGCCGCTGCGGCTCTCCCCGGAGGCGGTGGAGCGGCTGCTCCGCTACGCCTGGCCGGGGAACGTGCGCGAGCTGGAGAACGCCATCGAGCGCGCGGCCATCCTGGCCCGCCGCGACCAGATCGGCCCGGACGATCTTCCGCCGCATGTGTCGGCCGGGTTACAGCTCGGCCCCTCCCCCACGCTCCCGCGCCAGATCACCCTGGCGGAGGCCGAGCGCGTGCACATCCTCGAGACGCTCGAGCGCTTCGGCGGCAACCACTCCGGCGCCGCCGGCGCCCTGGGGATTGGTCGGACCACGCTCTGGCGCAAGCTCAAGGAATACGGGATCGAGAAGTAGCGCTCCAGCGCGGGCCTCTCGCCCGGGCCCGTTTCGCCCCGAAACGCGCGTTTCCTTTCGAAACGCCACCCTTCGCGTTCATGGCCCCGAAGCGCCTGAATTTTCGCGCGGGGCGAAATGGCATCGAAGTTGGAGACGTCCAAAGGGCATGAGCACACCAGCGAAGGTCATCAAGGTCGACATCTTCAAGAAGGATTCACCGCGCGGGATCGACCGGATCATCGACTACTTCGGGAATTCCCCGCGGGGACGGGTGCTGGATCTGTTCCGGGGCGGTGCCAGGAAGACGCCGCGGCTGCGTTTGCTCCCCTCGTCCCGCTGAGCCTCACCCCCGCTTGATCCCTCTCCCCCGGTGGGGGGGGAGAGGGTGAGGCAGCGCGCGCTACTCCGCCCGCAGCGCCGCCAGCACTTCCTTCGCCCAGCGCGATTCGAGCCGGGGCGGCGGCGTGTAGGTGATCCCGCTGGTGAGGTGCACGCCGCCCTCCCCCTCCTCCGGCGTGTCCTCCAGCACCTCCTCCACCGAGATCTCGAAGCGCGCCAGGCCGCTGAACACGCGCGGCGGCGCGCCCGCCCGGCACTTCACGTAGACGATGCGCTCGGGATCGATCAGGAGAAAGGTCGCCACCCGGCGCGACTGGAGATTCGAGGCGGTGCGGCTGCGCATGCTGATGGCGAGCCGCATCACCTTCGGCGCCACCGCCAGCACCTCGAGATAGGTGCAGAGCATGGGATGCGGCTGGCCGTCGGGCCCGATGGTGATGAGAGGAATCACGCGGCCCAGGAGCGACGGGAGATCCTCTTGCGAGAGGAGGGCCAGGAGATCCGGCGGCAGCGCGCGGCCGAGGGAGCGGGACATGGCTACTCGCCCTGCATGTCCTCGACGAGCGTGGCCACCAGATCGTCCACCAGCGCCATGATCTCGGCCCCGGAGCGCCGCCACGGCCCGCGCGCCTGCCGCTCCACCTGCCACACGAGGGCGGGGACGGGGGCGCCGGTGGCCAGGGGGCCGGCGCCCGCGCGCGGCGGCTCGCTCATCACGACCACCTGCCGCTCCACCGCCAGGCGCACCGAGCCGATGCCGTAGGTGCCGGACATGGGCAGGTAGAAGCCGCGCAGGTCGTTGGCGCTCACCTCGCGCACCGCCACCACCAGGCGCAGCCGATCCAGGCTCTTGGCGTCGGGCCGGGGGCCATTGGGGCTGGCCAGCAGGACGTCTTCCAGGCGCTTCTCCACCACCTCGGGCGCCAGCTGCGGGTGATCCGGCGTGAACACCACTTCCAAGGCCACGCGCTTGAGCCCTTTCAGCCCAGGCCAGGCTCCCTCCACCACCGGCGCGACCAGCACGAGCCCAGCCGCCGCGACAGCGGCGGCGAGGGGGAGAGCGGGGGCCATTTCGAGGCCCCCGCTGATAACGGTCATAGCGGCTCGCACAACCGCCGCGGACCGCATGGCCACTAGTAGCCGCGCGCGCGATCGACCGCGTGCAGGAGCGGCTGGCCCGCCAGGAAGCGCTTGAGGTTTTCCACGAAGAGCTCCGCCACCACGGTGTCGCGCGTGGGATGCAGCCCCCCGATGTGCGGCAGCACGGTGATGCCCGGCGTGGTCCAGAAGGGATGCTCGACGGGGAGCGGCTCCACCGCGAACACGTCCAGGATCGCGCCCGCGATGACCTTGCGGCGCACGGCGTCCACCAGATCGGCGTCCACGATCAGCTCGCCACGCCCGAAGTTCAGGAGATGAGCGGTCGGCCTCATCTTGGCCAGGCGCGCCGAGTTCATGTAGCCGCGCGTCTCCGGCGTCAGCGGCAGGAGCAGCAGCACGTAGTCCGACTGCGCCAGCACCTCGCCCGCCTCTTCCGGCGGGTAGACCCGATCGACATGGGCTACCGGGTCAGGAAAACGTTTGGTCCCGATCACGCGCATCTCCAGCGCTTCGGCCTTCCGTGCGACCTCCGCGCCGATGGCGCCGAGGCCGAGAATGCCCAGGGTCTTGCCGGCCAGCGTCTCGGATACCCGGCGCGTCCAGCGGCTGGACTTCTGATCCTCCACGATCGCGGCGTAAGGCTTGGTGATGTGAAAGAGCGCGCCCAGAATGTTCTCCGGCATCTGCACACGATGGGTGCCTCGCGCGCAGGTGAGCGTGACGCCCTTCGGCAGATCGGGCAGCGCGAGCCAGCCTTCCACGCCGGCGGTGAGCGACTGGATCCAGCGGAGCTTTTCCGCCTTCGGCAGCATCCCGGGCTTGGCGCGGAAGGCGAGGAGAGCCTCGCAGCGCGCCCAGTGCTCGGCGGGCGGCTCGTTCGCGCCCTTGGTGGCGATCACCTGCACCTCGCCGGCGAGGCCCGCGTCGGAGATGGCCTCGCGATATGGTCCGTCGTTGTCGTGCCAGAGAATGACGAGGGGAGCGGGCATAGGGCACGCGCAGTGTAAACTCGCGTCTGCCATGACGCAAGCCGCGGGGAGAGGCTGACATGCGCGCGCTCGTCGTGGGCGCCTCGGGGCAGGTGGGCGGCGCGCTCCTGGCCGCCCTGCGTGCCCGCGGCCACGAGGCCACCGGCACCTACGCGGGCCACGCGGTGCCGGACGCCTGGCCGCTCGACCTCCGGAACGGCGACGCCGTCGAGCACGCCGTCACCTTCGTGAAGCCGGACTGGATCTTCTGCCCCGCGGGGCTCAGCCACGTGGATTACTGCGAGGCGCACCCCGACGAGGCCATGGCGGTGAACCGCGACGCGCCGCTGCATCTCGCGCGCATGGGCCAGCGCTTCGGCGCGCTCTTCGTCTACTACTCCACGGATTACGTGTTCGACGGCGCGGGCGGCCCCTACGGCGAGAGCGATGCGCCGCGGCCGCTCAACGCGTATGGGCGCAGCAAGCTCGAAGGCGAGCGCGCGCTGCTGGGCGTGGTGCCGCGCGTGCTCGTGCTGCGCACCAGCGTGGTCTACGGGCCGGAGACGCAGGAGAAGAACTTCGTCTATCAGCTCGTCCGCGCCTGCCGCGAGGGCAAGCCCTTCCGGCCGGCGAAGGATCAGCGGAACAGCCCCACGTACAATCCGGACCTGGCCGCGGCGAGCGTGGAGCTGGCCGAGCAGGGCGCGTCGGGCGTCTACCACGCGGCCGGCGCCGACACGATGGACCGCTGGGCCTTCGCCCAGCTCATCGTGAAGACGTTCGCCCTCGACGGCTCGCGCCTGTCGCCGGTGAGCACCGCCGAGCTGCGTCAGCCCGCGCCGCGGCCGCTCGACGCCGGCCTCCGGATCGACAAGGCGCAGGCGGCGGTGGGGACGCGCCTGCGCGGCGCCGCCGAGGGCCTGCTTGCCATGCGCGCGATGCTGGGGGAGGGAAAGCCATGAAGCGCACGACGACACAGCCAGCCGCGGCTCCGACCCGGGCCACCGCCAAGCCCGCGCGGCCGAAGGTCGCCGGATTCGACGCGGACTTCGGCACCGCCACCCAGGCCCTCGCCGCGCTCCGCCGCGGCGCCATCTCTTCACGTGAGCTGACGCAGCACGTGCTGGCGCGCATCGGCAAGCTCAACCCCGCGCTGGCCTCGTTCGTCACGGTCGCGGAGGCGCAGGCTCTCTCGCGCGCCCGTCAGGCCGACGCCTCATTGGCGCGGAAGAAGGCCCTCGGCCCGCTCCACGGTTTGCCCATCGTGGTGAAGGACTCCTGGGCCACCGCGGGGCTCCGCACCACCGGCGGCTCGAAGACCCTCGAGCAGCACGTCCCGAAGCAGAACGCGGTGGTGGTCGAGCGGCTCGAGGCCGCGGGCGCGGTGATCGTGGGCAAGACGAATCTGCCCGAGTGGGCCGCCGACTGGCAGTCCTTCAACGACGTGGCCGGCCCCGCGCGGAATCCCTGGGATCGCGGGCGCACGCCGGGCGGCTCCACGGGCGGCGGCGCGGCGGCGGTGGCGGCGGGGCTGGGCTTTCTCGAGATCGGCAGCGACATCGCCGGCTCCATCCGCATCCCCGCCCACTTCTGCGGCGTCTACGGCCACAAGTCCACCTGGGGCGTGGTGCCCATGCGCGGCCACATCCCGCCGCCACCGGGCGTGCAGGGATCGGGCTCCGAGCTGTCCGTCGCCGGCCCGCTCGCGCGCAGCGCCGAGGATCTCCTCCTCGAGCTGGGCGTGGTGGCCGGCCCGGACCGCGACGAGGCCGTCGCCTATCGCTGGACGCTGCCCAGGCCGCGCCAGGCGCGCCTCCGCGACTACCGCCTCGGCTATGTGCTCGACGACCCCTTCTGCCCCGTCGACGCGCCGGTCAAGGCCGTCCTCTCGGAGGCCATCGCGGCGCTCCGCAAAGCGGGGGCGAGGCTCAGCGAGGGCTGGCCCCAGGGTGTCGATCCCGAGGGTCAGACCCTGATCTACCGCTTGGTCTTGAACGCGTTCTTCTCGGCCACCCTGATGCAAGACGACTTCGACGCGGTCCTCGAGGCCCGCGCCAAGGGGGCGGACGATCCCTGGACGCGGGGCGCCGGCGCCTATCACCGCGAGTGGCTGCCGTGGAGCGCGGCGCGGCTCGCCGCGCGCGCGGTGTGGCAGGCCTACTTCCGCACGCACGACGCCTTCCTCATGCCGGTGGCCTTCGTGCCGGCCTTCCCGCACGACCACTCGCTACCCATGCCCGCGCGCCGCCTCACCGCCAGCGGAGAGGCGCGATCCTATCTCGACCTGAACCGGTGGATCTCGTTCGCCACGCTCACCGGCTGCCCGGCAACCTCCGCGCCGGTCGGGCGCACGCGGGACGGCCTGCCCGTGGGGCTGCAGATCATGGGCCCTTACGCGGAGGACGCCACGCCCATCGACATTGCGGCGAAGGTCGCCGACGTTATCGGCGGCTTCGAGCGGCCACCCGGCGTCTGAAGGGAAGGGCTACTTCTTCTTCCGCAGCCGCGGGTCGAAGGCGAAGGGCTCCGGCTTCCCCACGCGCACGCGCTTGAAGTGCGGATGCCGCGGGTTCAGGAGGTAGTTGAGCTCGTGCGGGATCACCGCGGACGGGACCGCGAGCACGGCGCTCTCGCCCGCCGCCGCCCATCGGCCGCCCAGCTCGGCCAGCGCCCCCGGCGCGGGGTAGCTCCGCCAGCGCCGCGGCAGATCCGTGACGCGCACCCGCTTCACCGCCACCGTGTCGGGGATCTCCGCCGGCACCGCGACGTAGGCCCGCGCCAGATCGTCGTCGTCCAGGTGCACCAGCAGCTCCATCACCGCCAGCGAGAGCGTGGCCGAGGTGTAGACGACGCGCGTGCCCCGCGGGTTCCAGCGCCCCCCGTAGCGGCGCGCGCCCTCGCCGTCGAAGGCGGTGTTGTGGGGCTGGGTGAGGCGCCAGGCGCGGATCAGCGGGCGGGCCCCGCGTCAGGAGTAGACGCCGTGCTCGATGCGCCCCAGGACGGTGGTGACCTCCTCGGCGCCGAGGTCGGTGTCGAGGAGATCAAGGGGCGCGGCCCCGCGAAGAGCACGGTTCGGCTTCTGCAGCCACTGGCCGGCCTTGTCGGCGGCGCCCAGCGTACGCTCGGCCCCCGCGGCCACCCGCGCCAGCCGCAGCAGGCGGTCCGACTCGGCCGCCGAGAGCTGGCGCTCCTTCTTGCGCCGCGCGTGGGTGCGGGCGGGGAGCCCGACCACGCGCGCCACGCGGGGCAGGGCGATGGCGTAGCGCTTGGAAAGCGCCTCGAGCGCGGCGTAGGGCAGCCCGCTCCGCGTCCGGTCGATGACGGCCGCGTAGTCGGCGAGGCGGGCCCGGAGCACGCCCCAGCCGCCGAGGCTTTCCGCGATCATGAGAGCGGTGACCATCTGGCATATATTGTACGGCCAGATGGCACGGATTGGCTAGGGGCCCTCGAAGCTAGCGCTTCTTCGCCTGCTTCTCCTCCAGCTCTTTCTGCAGCTTCTTCTCCCGGGCCATCGCCTCGGGCGACATCACGCCCTCGAACTCCTCGGTCTCGAAGATCTTGCGGATCTCCACCGTCTCGCCGTCGGTGAAGGGAATCTTGGAGGCCCACTGGAACGCCTCCTCCTCCGACTTCACGTCGATGAGCCAGAAACCGGCCAGGAGCTCGGCGGTGTTGGCGAAGGGGCCGCGGGTGACGGTCCGCTTACCGCCCTCGAACTTGATCCGCGTACCCTTGGAGGAGGGATGTAGGCCCTCGCCGGCCTGCATCACGCCGGCCTTGGCCATCTCCTCGTTGAACTTGATCATGGCGTCGATCAGCTCCGCGCTCGGCATCTCGCCCGCCTCCGACTCCTTGCTTGCCTTGACCAGCATCATGAAGCGCATGTCGTCCTCCTTGTCCCTTGTCGAACGCGGCCGGCCCATTCGACAAGGAGATGAGCGGGAGGGCAGCGGATATGGGTACCCAAGGGTTCAGCAAGTTGGGCCTGGAGCGGATGCGGCGGGTGCTCGCGGACTACGCGGAGCGGGGGGAAGTCCCCGCCTACGTGACGCTGGTGGCGCGGGGCGGCGAGGGGCACGTGGAGGCCTTCGGCAGCGCCGAGCGCGACACCATCTTCCGCATCGCCTCCATGACGAAGCCCATCGTGGCGGTGGCGACCCTCATGCTGGTGGAGGAGGGCCGGCTGCGGCTCGACGACCCGGTGGACGCGCTCTTGCCCGAGCTGGCCAATCGCCGCGTGCTGCGGACGCTCGAGAGCGGGCTCAACGACACCGTCCCCGCCCGGCGGCCCATCACGCTGCGCGATCTCCTCACCTTCCGCCTCGGCCACGGGCTTCTCATGGTCCCGCCCGGCACCTATCCCATCCAGAAGGTCCTGGACGAGCTGGGCCTCGCGGTGGGCCCGCCCGCGCCGGACGAGATGCCGGCGCCCGACGAGTGGCTCCGCCGGCTCGGCACGCTGCCGCTGCTCCATCAGCCGGGTGAGCGCTGGATGTACCACACCGGCTCCGAGGCCCTGGGCGTGCTGATCGCCCGCGCGGTCGGCGAGCCCCTGCCCGGCGTGCTCCGCGCGCGCATCTTCGAGCCGCTCGGCATGAAGGACACGGGCTTCTATGTCCCGCCGGACAGGATCGACCGCCTGGCCACCAGCTACTGGACCAACTTCGACACGGGCGCGTTCGAGGTGTACGACGTGGGGCGCGGCGGGCAGTGGAGCCGGCCCCCCGCCTTCCCCTCGGGCGGCGGCGGGCTCGTGTCCACCGTGGACGACTATCTCGCCTTCGCGCAGATGCTGATGAACAAGGGGACGTACGGCGGCGAGCGCATCCTCTCCCGCGCCGCGGTGGAGCTCATGACCATGGATCACCTCACCGATGCGCAGAAGGCGGTCTCGGGCCTCACCCCCGGCGACTTCGACGCCGCCGGCTGGGGCCTGGGCGTCGGCGTGGTGACCCGCCGCGCCGACCTCGCGTGGAGCGCGGGCACCTACGGCTGGGACGGCGGGCTCGGCACCTCGTGGCGCAACGATCCCGTGGAAGGCCTCACCGGCATTCTCCTGACCCAGCGGATGTGGACGTCGCCGACGCCGCCGCCCATCTGCCGGGATTTCTGGACCCTCACCTACGCCGCGATCGCCGACTGAGCGATCGCCGACCAAGGAGACAACGATGAAGACGGATCCCCAGAAGGAGCACGCGTGGCTGCGGAAGCTGGTGGGCGAGTGGACCTACGAGGGCGAGGCCACGGCCGAGCCCGGCAAGCCCCCCGAGCGCTTCAAGGGCACGGAGACGATGCGCGCCATCGGCGAGCTCTGGATCCAGGGCGAGAGCAAGGGCGAGATGCCGGGCGGCGGGGCCGCCACCATGATCATCACGCTCGGCTACGATCCCGCGAAGCAGCGCTTCGTGGGCACCTGGGTGGGCTCGATGATGGCCCACCTCTGGGTGTACGAGGGCGAGCTGGACGCCGCCGGCAAGGTGCTCACGCTCAACTCCGAGGGCCCGAGCATGGCCGGCGACGGCTCCGTCCAGAAGTACCAGGACATCATCACCGTGGAGAGCGCCGACCACCGCATCCTCACGTCGCGCGCGCCCGGCCCGGACGGCAAGTGGAACGAGTTCATGACCGCGCACTACCGGCGGGTGCGCTAGGGCCTCTATGCCGGGGGACGGCCGGCGGCGCCCCCCGCGGGCCCCGCCGGCCGCTCCGCTTCCCGACGCCCGGGCTGGCCGCGCGTGAGCGTGGCGACGGGCCGCACCTCCACCGTCCAGAGCCGCGCCATGGGGATTTTCGCCGCGACCTCCACCGCCTCGTCCATGTCCTTGGCCTCGATCAGGATGAACCCGCCCAGCTGCTCCTTCGTCTCCATGAACGGCCCGTCGGTCTTCAGCACCTTGCCCCCGCGCACCTTCACCGTGCGCGCCGTCCTGGGCGGCTGGAGGGCGTGGGCGGCCACGAACTGCCCGGCCTTGCGCAGCGTGTCGTCGTAGTCCAAGCTTTCCGTGGTCATGGCGCGCCGCTCGGCGGCCGTTCGCCGGTCGTGAACCGTCTCGTCGCCGAACAGCAAGCACAGGTAGCGCATAGCTCCTCCTCGGCAGGTTGTCGAATAGCCGAGCGGCCGTTCGACCAGATGTAACAAGGGAGGCTCGGGATGCACTACGGCTGGACCATCGTGGCGGTGGGCTTCGTCGTGACCTGCATCGGCATGGGCGCGATGATGTCGCTGAGCATCTTCCTGCAGCCGCTCACCGAGGCCATGGGCTGGTCGCGCGCGGGCGTCTCCACCGCCGGCCTGCTGAACTTCCTCGCCATGGGCGTGGGGGGCTTCTTCTGGGGCGCCCTCTCCGACCGCTTCGGCACGCGCGCGGTGGTGCTCACGGGCGGCGCGCTGCTGGGCGCGGGGCTGGTCGCGGCGAGCCAGGCCGCGACGCTGCTCCAGTTCCAGCTCCTCTTCGGGCTGCTGGTGGGCCTGTCGGTGGGGAGCCTCTACGCCCCCCTCACCTCCACCACCACGAAGTGGTTCACCGAGAACCGGAGCCTCGCGGTGGCCCTGGTCTCCGCCGGCATGGGCCTCGGCGCCACCGTGCTCGGCCCGCTCGTGCGCGGGCTCATCACCCAGTTCGACTGGCGCGTGGCCATGCTCGCGGTGGGGAACATCGCGTGGCTCGTGATCATCCCCCTGGCCTTCCTCGTGCGCGAGCCCGCGGGCCTCGCGGCGGGCCCCTCGCCGGCCGGCGCGGGCATCCCCGCGGGCCCGGACATGACCGCCGGCCAGGCCTTCCGCACGCCGCAGTTCATCGCCATCGCCTTCACCCACTTCTGCTGCTGCGCGGCGCACTCGGGCCCCATCTTCCACATGGTCACCAACGCCATGGACCACGGCGTCTCCGCGATGGCCGCGGCCACCGTGTTCGGCGTGGCCGGGATCGGCTCCCTCGGCGGGAAGATCCTCTGCGGCCTCATCGCCGACCGCATCGGCGCCAAGCGCATGATCCTGATCGGCCTCACCGCGCAGGCCATCGCCATCGCGCTCTACACGCTGATCTCCTCGCCGGCGGCCTTCTACGCGCTTGCGCTCGGGTTCGGGTTCTCCTATGGCGGCGTGATGCCCCTCTACGCCATCGTGGTGCGCGAATACTTCGGCGCTCGGATCATGGGCACGGTGTTCGGGGCGCTCGGCTTCGTGGCCACGCTCGGGATGGCGCTCGGCCCCGTGGCCGGGGGCTACTTCTACGACTCCTTCGGCAGCTACTTCTGGCTCTTCGTGGGCTCGGCCGGCATCGGGCTCGGCGCGGTGGCCATCGCCGCCACCTTCCGCCCGCCGCACCGGGTGACGGCGCCGCTGGCGCCCGCGCCGGCCGCGGGAGGCTAGGCCATGCGCTACATGCTCCTCATCTACAAGGACGAGAAGTGGTGGGACGCCCTCTCGGCGACGGAGCAGCGCGCCCTCGTGCAGAAGGCCATCGACTACTCGGAGCCCCGGCGCGCGGGCGGCTTCTACCTGGGCGGCGAGCGCCTGCAGGGTACGGACACCGCCACGCTCGTGCGCGTGCAGAACGGCAAGCCCATCGTCACCGACGGCCCCTTCGCGGAGACGAAGGAGCAGCTCGCCGGCTACATGGTGCTGGAGGCGAAGAACCTCGACGACGTGCTCGACTTCACGCGCAAGCACCCGCTGGCCCAGGCGGGCCTCCCGATCGAGATCCGCCCGCTCCGCGGGGGGCCGGGGGAGATGGACACGGGGCCTGGCCCGCAGCCTCGGTACTGAGTCCGAAGCGATTCTCCCGCGCCGCCCAGACCAATCCTCGCCAGGTGCCCAGGCGATCGCTGTGGATGGAGAAGTCGCGTGAAGGGTCGCGCCTCAGTCCCAGGCGCCATGACGGTCGGATCGGCGTTGAGGGTGGCGAACTGCCCGCGGTCGGCCGGCTCCCAGACGCGAAGGCGCAGTCGCTCGGTTTCGATGTGCATGCCGGCCACCGTAGTAGAGCACGCCGGGCGGGTGTGCGTCAGTCCTCG
>DATEDO010000094.1:0-6251 GCA_035281625.1 Candidatus Methylomirabilota bacterium | reverse complement strand
CATGACGGTCGGATCGGCGTTGAGGGTGGCGAACTGCCCGCGGTCGGCCGGCTCCCAGACGCGAAGGCGCAGTCGCTCGGTTTCGATGTGCATGCCGGCCACCGTAGTAGAGCACGCCGGGCGGGTGTGCGTCAGTCCTCGCGGCTTCGCCGCGCCGCCTGATGGCCGAGCTCGATGGGGATGGCCGCCTTGGCGAGCACGGTGAAGACGAAGGCGCCGAGCGCCCAGAGCCCCGCGCTCACCGTCAGCTCCACCCAGGTCGGCGCGTAGCGCGGGATCTTGCCCCAGGGCTCCGGCACGAAGCCCGGGATGATGGTGCCGATGCTCTTCTCGATCAGCACACCCGCGAAGAGGAGCGCGCAGGCGAGGTAGAGGAACGGCGCGGCGCGGCGCACGCGATGCACGCTCAGCATGCCCGCGGCCACCACCGTGAGCCCGATGGACGTCCAGCTCCAGGGGACGAGGTCGGTGCGCCCCTCGAGCCCGCGGTAGAGGTAGACGGCGCTCGCGGCGTGATGCGTGGTCCGGTAGAACTCCGTGAAGAGCTCGGAGACGAGCATCACGATCCCCACCTGGGCCGCGACCGTGGCCACGAGCGCGAGCTTCTGGATGGTGGAGTCCGGCACCGCGTAGGCGGTGGTGCGCCGGATCACCGCGAGGATGATGATCATGAGCGCCGGGCCCGCGGCGAAGGCGGTGGCGAGGAAGCGCGGCCCCAGCAGCGCCGTGTTCCAGTACGGCCGCGCGGGCAGCCCCGCGTAGAGGAAGGCCGTCACCAGGTGCACGCTCACCGCCCACAGGATCGACAGGAACACCAGGGGCACGTAGTAGCGCGGATTGGGCTCGCGGCCGCGGTAGTGGCTGTAGAGGATGTAGAACGGCACCGCCAGGTTCAGGGCGAGATAGCCGTTCAGCACCAGGATGTCCCAGGCCAGCATCGAGCGCGGCCAGTTGAAGATGCCGATGCCCGGCGTAAGATGCCAGAGCCGCTCCGGCCCGCCCACGTCCACCACGACGAAGCCGATGGCGGTGACGAGCGAGGCCACCGCCAGCCCCTCGCCGAAGAGCACCGCGCTCTTGAAGTCCTGGTCGTGGAGCACGTAGGTGGGCATCACCAGGATGACGGCGGCGGCCGCCATGCCGACGAGGAACGTGAAGCAGGAGATGTAGAGGCCCCAGCTCACGTGGTCGTGCATGCCGGTGGCGGCCAGCCCCTCGCGGAGCTGGACGGAGTAGGCGAAGGCGCCGGCGAGCATCACCAGCGTGAGCACGGCCATCCAGGCGTGGTAGAGGGGCCGGCCGCTGGTGACCTCGCGGAGCCCGCTCACGAAGAAGCCGCGGAGCGACGCGCGGGGCGGGGGAGCCGTCAGCGTGCGCATGCGCGTCAGTCCATGTAGTACCAGAACTTCGGCTCGGTCCCGAGGTCCTCCTTCAGCCGGAAGACCTTCTTGTTGGCGAGCACCCAGCGGATCTCGCTGTCCGGATCGAGGAGATTGCCGAAGATGCGCGCGCCGGTGGGGCAGGCCTCCACGCAGGCCGGGTTCCGCCCCTCGCGCGAGCGCTGGATGCAGAACGTGCACTTCTCCACGACCCCACGTTTTCTCAACCGGTTGCCGAGATAATGCTGGTGCGGGTTCACCTCGTCGGCGGGGACGACGGGCTCGCTCCAGTTGAAGCGGCGCGCGTCGTAGGGGCAGGCGGCGATACAGTAGCGGCAGCCGATGCACCAGTTGTAGTCCACCACCACGATGCCGTCGGGCTCCATCCATGTGGCCTTGACGGGGCAGACGTCCACGCACGGCGGGTTCTGGCAGTGGAAGCACTGCGTGCCGACGTAGAAGTGCCCGGCCGCCGGCACCTCGTGGAAGAACTCGTCCTCGGCCTGGCCGAAGTCCATCTGCCCCTTCTGGTGCTCGTGGATGCGGATGTACTGGATGGCCGTCTTCCGATCCTGATTGTTCTCCTTCACGCAGCCGCGGATGCAGTCCATGTAGCCGCGGCACTTCGAGATGTTGAAGGCGTAGCCGTAGAGCACGCCGGGCCGCGCGTCGCTGGGGGAGATGTCCACGCGCTGCCCGGTGCGCAGCTCGTGCAGGCGCTCCAGCCGCCGCACCGTGTCCACCTTTTCCTGATTCGTCATCAGCCGGAAGTTCCCCTGGAAGTACTCCTGCCAGTCGAGCACCGCCTTCTCGCGCGCCTCGGCGGAGCCGATGGGGTTGCACGCGGTCTGGAAGAGCCCGAGCCCGGCGAGGAGGCCGCCCGCGATGCTGCCGAGCGCGGTGCGCCGGTCCACCTGGCGCTCGAGGAGCTGGCGGAAGCCGGAGAGATGCGGATCCTCGGCGGGATCGATCCCGGCCGGCGACGGCGTCTCGGCGGCGAGGCGGCGCACGCGGTCGAGGCCGGCCTCCGCGTCGGACCAGCCGCCCCCACCGCGGCCGCCGCCGCTCCCACAACCGCAGCCGCCACTCCCGCAGCCACAGCCGCCGCCGTGCGCGGGGCGCGGCTGTATCACGGGCAGGGGGCGCCGGAGGGGCGTGGTCATCGATCACCTCGTGTCGTTTCTGCCACGGCGGGCCAGCGCGTGTCCCACCGCGGCGCGTGCGGGTCGTGGCACTGGGCGCAGGCGTAGACCACGCGCGGCGGCGCCCAGCCGCCCGCGCGCTTGCCGTGCGCACCGCTGGCCCAGTCGGCCACCTGGCGGCTGTGGCACTGGGCGCAGACCTGATAGCTGTGGTCGAAGCCCACCGCGCCCTTCTCCAGGGTGCGAAGGCTGTCGGGCGCGTCCGGGGCATGGCAGGTGGCGCAGCTCATCACCGCCGCCGGCGCATGCTGGAGCGTGACGCTCCAGTGCGCGCGCCGGGGCGTGCCGGCCGGCCCGCGCATGCGCTCGAGCGGCACCGTGTGGCAGGTGGAGCAGGGATACTTCTCGATGACGGCCGTGCGCGCCAGCACGAAGAAGCGCGGCCGATCCGGAAAGCCGATCGCCTCCACCCGCGGCGCGCCCGCCAGATAGGGCTCGCTGCTGAGCCCCGCGTTGGGGTTGGGCGCGGTTGCCCTCTGCGCGAGGCCCAGCACGGAGGGCGCATGACCCCCGCCCTCCTCGTGGCAGCCGGCGAGCCCGAGCGTGAGCGCGAGCAGCGCCGCAGCGAGCCGGCCGCGGATGCTCATCGCGTCGCCCCCTTCTTCTCCCCAGGGAGAGAGGGCGGGGTGAGAGGGCTCCCATCGGCAGGCCGCGCGAACGCCTCCGCGGCCGGCGCGGCGAGCGCGTGGCACTGCCGGCAGCTCACGCGCTCGGGATGCGTGGTGCGCAGCGCATCCACCGCGCCCGGCCCCGCGTGGCACGCGCGGCAGTTCTCTCGCATCTGAAGGCCGTGCGGGATGGGCGGCGGGCTCCCCGGCATCGCCGCGCGCTTGAGCGGGGGCGGGGCCGGCGCCTGCCAGGCACTGACAGACCCCCTCACCCTGCCCTCTCCGCCTGGGGGGGCAAGGGGTGAGGGCAGATGGCATTGCCGGCACGCGGTCATCTCGGGATGCGGCGTGACCGGCGCGTACGCCTCGAAGCGCGGCACCCAGCCGCCCTCGGCATGACAGGCCAGGCACGTCTTGCCGAAGGCCTCGCGCTCGTCCACGGGATGCGGGATCACCGGCGGCGCGCCCGGATAGGCCCGCCGCGCGTAGTACACCTCGCGCGTGCGCTTGCGATTGGGCTCGGTGGGCATGGCCGCGTAGTCCACCGCCGCCGCGCGCGCGTACATGCCGGCCTCGGTGGGCAGCGTGGGCGTGGCCTCCGCCGCCACCGGCATGACGCGCGCCGGCTCCCGTCCCGCGATGAGGCTTTGCCCCACGACCACGACCAGGGCCGCCATCAGCAGCACGGCCAGCCCGATGAGGAAGTAGCGCGAGCGGTTCACGGCCGTCAGCCCCGCGGCCCCACCCTCACGCGCGCTCCACTTTCACCGCGCACTTCTTGTAATCCGGCTGGCCGGAGATCGGGCAGAAGGCATCCAGCGTCAGCTCGTTGATCAGGAGCGCCTCGTCGAAGAACGGCACGAACACCTGCCCCTCGGGCGGCCGCGCCCGGCCGTCGATCTGCGCGGGCAGAACGAGCGCCCCTCTCCGACTGGTCAGCCGTACGCGCTGGCCGTTGGCGATGCCGAGCTTCCGCGCGTCGGCCGGATGCAGCTCCACGTACGCCGCGGGCACCGCCTGGTGGAGGATCGGCACGCGGCGGGTCATGGAGCCCGTGTGCCAGTGCTCGAGCACGCGCCCGGTGTTGAGCCAGAAGGGGTACTGCGCGTCCGGCACCTCGGGCGGCGCTTCGTACGGGCGGAACCAGATCCACGCGCGGCGGTCGGACTTGCCGTAGAAGTCGAAGGGCGCCTTCGCGGCCGGATCGTACTGGCCGTTGTAGCGCCACTTCGTCTCCTTGCCGTTCACGAAGGGCCAGAGCACGCCCGGCCGGCGGCGGAGCTCGTCGTAGGGCGCCATCTCGTGCTCGGGCCCGGCCTGGAAGCGCGAGTACTCCTTCCAGATCTCCGGGATGTGCGTTTCGTAAGGCCAGGGGAAGAGCTTCTCGAAGCCCATGCGCCGCGCCACCTCGATGATCTGCCAGGTATCCGACATGGCCTCGCCGGGCGGGGGCAGCATGGCCTCGAAGTGCTGGGTGCGCCGCTCGGAGTTGCCGTACATGCCCTCCCGCTCGATCCACATCGCCGCGGGCAGGATCACGTCGGCCACGTCCGTGGTGGGCGTGGGGTAGACGTCCGAGACCACGATGAAGCGGTCGTCCTTCTTCAAGCCGTCGCGGTAGCGACGGAGCTTCGGCATCGTCACCATCGGATTCGTGACCTGGATCCACAGGAAGCGGATGTCTCCGCGATCCACCGCGCGGAACATCTCCACCGTGTGATAGGTCGGCTTGGGCGCGATGCGCTCGAGCGGCACGCCCCAGATCTCGGCGGCGAGCTTCCGCGCCTTCTCGTCCGTCACATCCCCGTGGGGCAGGCGATGCGTCAGCGTGCCGACCTCGCGCACCGTGCCGCACGCGCTCGGCTGGCCGGTGAGCGAGAAGGGGCTGTTGCCGGGGGTGGCGATCTTCCCCACCAGGAGATGGATGTTGTAGACGAGGTTGTTGATCCACGTCCCCCGCGTGTGCTGATTGAACCCCATGCACCAGAGGCTCATCACTTTGCGCTTCGGATCGGCATAGAGCGAGGTCAGGTAGCGCAGCTCGCGCGCGGGCACGCCCGAGAGCGCCTCCACCTTCTCGACCGAATAGTCGGCCAGCAGCTCGCGATAGCGCTCGAAGGGCACCGTCTTCGGCTCGTCCTTGAAGGCGAACTTGTCCTCGAGCCCGTAGCCGATGGCGGTCTTGCCTTCGTGGAAAGACACGTGGTCGCGCACGAAGGCCCCGTTCACCCAGTCGTTGCGGATGATCTCGTGGCAGATGGCGTTGGCGATGGCCAGATCCGTCTGGGGCTTGAAGAGGATGCTGCGGTCGGCGGCCATGCTCGTCCGCGTCCAGCGCGTGGCCAGATCGATGATCTTCACGTCCGGGTTCTTCAGCCGCCGCTCCAGCAGGCGCGAGAAGAGCACGGGGTGCATCTCGGCCATGTTGTTGCCCCAGAGGACGAACGTGTCGGCGTGGTCGATGTCCTCGTAGCACCCCATGGGCTCGTCCAGGCCGAAGCTCGTCATGAACCCGGTGACCGCGCTCGCCATGCAGAGCCGCGCATTGCCCTCGAGGTTGTTGGTGCCGATGGCGCCCTTCATGAACTTGGAGGCGACGTAGCCGTCGGGGATGGTCCACTGCCCCGAGCCGTACAGGGCCACCGAATCCTTGCCGTGGGCCTTGATCGTCTCCGCCATCTTCGACGCCACGAGGTCGAGAGCCTCCTTCATGGGGACGGGGACGAGCTTGCCGTCCTTCCGCACCATCGCGCGGGTGAGCCGGTCCTTGCCGTAGAGGGCCAGCACGGTGTGATAGCCCTTCACGCAGCAGAGGCCGCGGTTCACCGGGCTCGCCGGATCGCCCTTCACGGCGACCGCACGCCCGTTGGTGATCCCGACCAGGAGGCCGCAGCCGACGCCGCAGAAGCGACAGGGCGTCTTCTTCCAGGTGCCGACGCCGTCGGCCGGCTGGGCGTTGCCGGCGGGCGCGCTCGGGGCGGCGGGGGCGGCCGCGCGCGCCTGGGCGAAGAGCACGCCCGGGAACATGGCCTCGGCCGCGCTGATCGCCGCGCCGGCGGCCA
>DATEDO010000093.1:0-21059 GCA_035281625.1 Candidatus Methylomirabilota bacterium | reverse complement strand
TGCGCCCCGCAGGAGCCGCGCGGGGTCGTAGGGATGAAAGGCGCGCACGCGGAAGCCCGCGCGCTCGAGAAAGGCCCGGACCTCGCGGCGCGTGAAGGCGAACTGATAGAACTGCCCGCCCGCCTCCCGGGTCCGCCGGGCCGACCGGCTGAGCCACGGCGTCCCGAGCCGGCGCGCGCCGTTCCAGTAGGGCACGGAGAGGAGCAACACCCCGCCGGGCGCCAGCACCCGCGCGGCCTCCGCCACGATGCCGTCGGGCCCCTGGGGATCGTGCTCGACCACTCCCAATGAAAGGTAGGTGCTCACGGCGCCGCTCCGGGCCCCGAGGGCGCGGAGATCCATGGCGGCGACCGGCGCGCCCGCGCGCGCCGCCGCGCCGAGGGCGTCCACGCTCCAGTCCGCCCCCACCGCCCGCCGGCCTCGCTCGCGCAGGAGCAGCACGTACTGGCCGAGCCCGCATCCCGCCTCGAGCACGAGGCCTCGCGGCGGCAGATGAGCCTCGATGATATCGGTCAGGGGGGAGCGGCGGGCGATTTCGAGGAGGGTCGTCACCGAGTGACTCCCCCAGTGCTCGCTCCAGAACTCCGCGGTGGCGGAGCGCGCGTAGTAGGCGAGCGGCATCGCTAGCCCCCGCTCCGGCCCACGTCGCGCAGCAGCGCGATCTCCCGCGCCACCAGCGCGCCCAGGTCGTAGCGCGACACCGCGCGCTCGCGGGCGGCCGCGCCCAGCCGCGCGGCGAGGCCGGGATCCGTGGCGAGGCGGCGCAGGTGCACGGCCAGCGTCTCGGGGCTCCGTGCGTCGAACAGGAGGCCGGTCACGCCGTCCTGGATCAGCGACCGATTGCCCGAGCAATCCGATGCCACGCACGCGAGCCCGCAGGCCATGGCCTCGATGAGAGCCTTGGGGTGCCCCTCCGTGAACGACGGCAGCACGAAGGCATCCGCGGCGGCGTACTCGGCGGGCAGGACCCGCTGGTCGATCACGCCGCGAAACTCCACGCGATCCGCGACACCCCGCCGCCGCGTCTGCGCGCGCAGGGCCGCTTCCAGGGGCCCGCGGCCGACCAGGGTCAGCGAGGTCGGCTGGGGAGCGCCCCCCATGGCTCCCACGCTCGCCGTCGCCTCCACCGCGGCGGCCACGTTCTTCTCCTCGGACAGACGCCCCACGTAGAGCACGCGGAGCGTTTCCCCGGCGGCGCGGCGCCGCTGGCCGGGCACGAAGTGCGCGGTGTCCACGCCGTTCGGGATCAGCTCTACGCGACGCGCGCGCCGGGATGCACGGGCGCGGAGATCGTCCGTGGTGGCGATGACGGCGGCGGCCTCGCGCAGCCCCCAGGCGGCGACCTCCCGCTTCATCACGCGCGCCGGGCCGGAGCGGGACAGCTCCTCGTAGGCGAAGCCGTAGGTCGGCACGAAGGGAGGTGGCCGGCGGCCGACCAGGGCGGCCAGCCGGAGAGGCGTCACCCCCGTGATCTGAAAGGCCCGGATCACGTCGCAGGCCGCGAGCTCGCTCCAGTGGGCATGGGCCAGGGCGAGCGCCCGCCATCCTCGCGACACCGCGCGGGCCGGCGCGACCATGCGCACCCGCTCGAGCAGGTGCGCCTCGCCGGTGAACTCCGCCAGGGTCTCCGGGTGATACGAGAAGTAGACGACCTGGTCGAAGGCCTCCACGTAGCGGCGCAGATAGCCGTCCACCAGCCGCGTGGCCTGACCGGATCGGGCCAGCTCGCGGATGCCCCCGCCGAGCGCGGGCAGCAGCCCGAGCCGCATCAGCGGCGCTTCCGCGCGACGACCCGGAATCCCGTGCTGTCGGTGGGCCGCCGCAGGGCCGCCTCCCGCTTCCAGCGGCTCAGCCGGTCGTACAGCCCCAGCGAGACACCGCCCACCGCGTCGATGGCGCCCGCCCAGGGCGTGTCCAGCACCACCGGCTCCACCGGGCCGGCCGGCTCGAACCCGCCGGCGGCCAGCTCGGCGAGGAACTCGTCCCGGGTGTACTCGATCTTGTGGTCGGGGTCGGAGTACGCGAAGAGGCCGGCGTTCTCGAGCGTCCGCCGCCAGCGGGTGGCGCGATTGGGCCCGGATACGAGGAGCCGGCCGTCATCACGCAGGACGCGCGCGATCTCGCGCAGCACGGCGACGCGGGGGTGCAGGTGCTCGATCACGTCCAGGAAGAGAGCGGCGGAGAAGGTGCCCTCGGGGAACGGGAAGTCGCCCGTGATGTCCCAGGCGAACACGCGGGCGTTCCCGAGGCTTTGCTCCCGGATCGTCCGCGCGGCGATGGGGAGCTGGGCGAGGTCGTAGTCGAATCCCACGATGGAGCGGCAGCGCGTGGCGGCGCGGACGAGGTGCGCGCCATTGGCGCACCCGACGTCCAGGACGACGTCGCTCGGCGCGAGATGCGGCAAATACCAGTCGTGCCAGGGCTGCTCCACGAGGTGCTTGGGATGAATGGCGTAGGGCCGCTTGCCGGTGAGACGCACCAGGCGTACGCCCACCGACTTGCCCCGGCGGTTCACGAGGTCCACCGCGCGCACCGCCAGCCGCGAGAGCCCGTTCACCGGCGCGCCGCCTTCACCCGCCGCCAGGCTTCCACCGCGTCCTCGTACACCCGCCGCGTCCCCTCCACGCAGCGGCTCCACTGATAGCGGCGGGCCGCCCGGTCGCGATTCCGCGCCCCGAAGCGCGCGCGAAGCTCGCCGTCGCGCAGCAGGGTGAGGAGCGGGGCCACGAAGTCGTCCGGCCCCGCCGGGTCGCACACGAAGCCGCTCGCGCCGTTTTCCACGAGCTCGGGGATGGACCCGCGATTCGAGGCCACCACGGGCAGGCCCGAGGCCATGGCCTCCGCTACCGTGAGGCCGAACCCCTCCATGGCGGAGGGAAAGAAGAAGACGTCGGCGAGATTGAAGTGATCGGCCTTCTCCGCCTCGGGCACATAACCCGTGAAGACCACGCGCTCCGCGATCCCCAGACGTCGAGCCTGCGCCCGCAGCTCCTCGAGCATGCCGCCGCCGCCGGCCACGAGCAGCCGCGCCTCGGGCGCCTCCGCCGCCACCCGCGTCCACACATCCAGCAGCAGCGGGAGGTTCTTGCGTGGCTTGAGCCCCCCGAAGAAGAGCACCACCGGCTTGCCGGCGAGCCCGTAGCGGGCGACGAGATCGGCGCGCGCGGGGCGGGGCCCGAACGCTTCATCCACCCCGTAGGGCACCACATCCACGTGGTCGGTGCGCGCGCCCAGCTCGTCGCGGAGCTGGCGGCGCGCGAACTCGCTCCCGACCACCACGCGATCGCTGGCGTTGACCACCCGCTTCTCGATGACTCGATTGAGGGGGCTCGGATCCAGATGATGGTGATGCGCCACCACCGGCGCGTCGATGGCATAGAGGCGGCGGGCCCAGAAGGCGGCCGGCCCGATGTAGCGGAGGGCGTGCACGCGGAGGAGATCGAAGGGCCGCTCGCGCCACACCAGCCCGATGGCCTCGGGAACCACGAAGGGCGCCACGTACCAGCGCAGCCCGCGGCCGATGGCGAAGCGATGCACGGTCCAGTGCGGCACGCCGGCGGGATGCGGTTTGCCCCGGGCCAGGATCAGGTCGACGTCCATCCCACCCTGCCCGAGGCGCGCGAGCAGCACGCGCTCGTAGGTCTCCCCGCCGGACGTGGTCTCCGGCGCCACGCCGCAGTGGGGCGAGCACACCCGCAGGCTCATCGCGGGGTCGCCACGATCAGATAGCCGCCCACGAAGGCGGCCAGCTCGGAGCGGCGCACCCGCGGCAGCGCGTCCAGCCGCGCGAGGCCATCCAGCAGGGGGAATGTCGCGTAGCCGGCCCAGCGGAGCGGGCGCGGCGCGCGCTGGACGAGAAAACGCAGGAGCCCGGCGAGGTGGCTGAAGTAGCCGCCCTGGGGCGCGATGGTGGTGGCGCGGAGGCCCGCCTCGGCGAGGAGGCGCTCCCACATGCTGCGGGTGTAGCGCGCGTAGTCGTCGGGGTCGCCATGCAGGCGCTCCAGGAACGGCACGGTGATGACCAGGTGTCCCCCGGGGCGCAGCACCCGCCGGCACTCGGTGAGGGCGCGTGCCACGTCGGGGACATGCTCCAGCACCTCGGTCGCCTTGACCGCGTCGAACGCCCCCGCGCGAAACGGCAGGGCCTGGATGTCCGCGCCGACGCGTGGGCCGGCGGCCGGACCGGGACGGCAGTCCACGTCGGCGACGACCCAGCGCGCGCCCGCGGGCGGGCGAAAGCTCCCGCGGCGGCGCAGGCCACCCACGTCGAGCACGCGACCGGCGAGCTGCGGGGCCACGCGGGCCAGGTCGGCGTCGATGTGCTTTCGCCGATAGGACACGCCGAAGTAGTACGAGCGATCCACCGTCATGCCGCCCGGCGTCCCCGCATGGCGTGCCGCGCCGAGGCGGCGCGATACGCGTCCAGGAGCGCGTCCACGATGCGGTCCTCGCGGAAGACCTCGCGCGCCCGCTCTCGCGCCGCCGCCCCCATCTTGGCCCGACGCTCGGGGTCGCGCAGGAGCTCCACGATGGCGCCCGCGAGGGCGGCCGCGTCGCCGCGCTCCACGAGGAGGCCGGTGACCCCGTGCTCCACCGCCTCCGGCGTGCCGCCCACGCGCGTGGCCACGATCGGGCGCCCGAGCTGCATGGCCTCCAGCAACACCCGCGAGAGCGGCTCCGGCCACACCGAGGGCACCACGACCAGATCGGCGCCGGCGTAGAGGGCGAAGAGATCGCGCTGCGGGATGGAGCCGAGAGCGTGCACGTCGGGCGCCGCCGGCGGCGCCAGCTCGCCCTTGCCCGCGAAGACGAACCGGACACCGGGGATGGCGCGGCGGATCTCCGGAAGCGCGGCGATGAGCACGGGCGTGCCCTTGCCGGGCGAGAGCTTGCCCGCGTAGAGCACCAGCGGCCCCGCGCCGATGCCGAGCCGCCGGCGTGTCTCCGCGATTCCGGCCTCGGGGGGCGCGGCGATGGCCGGGGGGAGCGTGTGCACGACGCGGCCGCGGCCTCCGCCGATCAGCCGCTGGGGATAGATGGCGAGGATGCCGTGGCTCACGCCGATCACCGCGTCCACGCGCTCGAGGGCCTGAAAGCGCGCCTGCTGATCGCGCCAGCCCAGGCGCAGGGACGTGTGGAGCCACGCCCGCCGCAGCGCGCCCGCGCGGCGGTGATAGTGCTCGAGGAAGTACGGCATGCATCGCGACTCGTACTGCGCGGTGGTGCAGTCGAAGGTCGTCCAGCCCGTCTCGAACATGGTGCAGAAGCCCAGCGGGCAGAGGAGCCCGGCGTCGCGGATGGTGGCCACCACCGGAATCTCCAGGCGCTCCCCCGCGCGCAGCCCCGCCACCAGCGCGCCCTTGCCATGGGCGTGGATGGCGGCGGCGCCGCGCGCGGCGGCGATGCGCCGGATGTGCCAGCCGAAGTAACGGTAGAAGAACGGGTTGCGGTGAAGCAGCCACGGCGCCTCGCCCTGCCCGGGCCGCAGGTGGAGCGGAAAGGGCACGCGGATCACCGTCACGCCGTCGCCCTCCTCGCGGGCGGGCGCGCCGTAGTTCGGCGTCACCACCGTCACCGGGTGGCCGCGCCGCGCCAGGGCCGCCGCCCACGCCGCGGTGCTCCATTCCGCGCCGCCGGGGGCGAACGGGGGATAGTACTCGCTCGCGAACAGGAGGGCGCCGCTCATGGCTTCCGCGCCACCAGCTCCACGAAGGGAGCCACGCCGGCGAGGCGATAGTAGTGCTTGAGCAGCGGCCACAGCCGGCCGATGGACTCGCGCGGGGTCTCGTGGTCGAAGAAGCGCAGATCGCGGACGCCGTGGCGCTGGAACTCGCGCGCCAGGCCGCGGGGAGTCAGGCGTCGCAAGGTCGCGAGATAGTCCGTGGGCCGGCCCTGGAGCCGGAGATAGAGCCGCCCCGCCGCCCGCGGCAAAAAGGGCACCCAGTGCACCTTGTAGTGGCCCTCGTACCACGACCAGGCATTGGGCGTGTGGACGTAGATGTGCCCCCCCGGGCGCGTCACCCGCACCATCTCGGCGACGGTGGCGGCCACGGAGTCCACGTGCTCGATGGCGGAGAAGCAGTACACCAGCGCGAAGGTCGCGTCGCGGAACGGCAGGGCCTCCGCGGCCGCGCGGACGAAGACGCCGCCGCCGTGGGCGCGCCGCTTGAGCGCGCAGATGGCCATGGCCTCGGCGTCGGCGTCCACGCCCACGAGCCGCGCGCCCCGCGCCGCGGCGACCACGTTGAAGCCGCCAGTGCCGCAGCCCACGTTCAGCACCGGCGCCGGCAGATCGGTGACGGCGAGCGCGCGCTGGAGCTGGTCCAGCTGCGCCTCCTCGGCCTTTTCCTCGTCCTCGCGCAGCGCGACCAGCCGCGTCCAGTCCCGGAGGCCCAGGGTGTCGCGGTAGTAGCGGGTGTAGTACGCGCGGATGCGCTCGCGCAGCGCGGGCTGAACGCTCACGACAGGTGGCGCCGCAGGGCCTCGACCACCGCCCCGCGCTCCTCGGCGGTGATCCCCACCGAGCACGGGAGGGAGAGCCCACGCGCGTAGAGCCGCGGGGCCACCTCGATCTGATGGCACTGAGCCGACGCGAACGCCGGCTGGAGATGGAGCGGCCGCCAGAGCGGCCGCGCTCCGATGCCCTCGGCAGTGAGCGCGCTCAGCAGGGCGCGCACGTCGGGACACCGGCGCTCCTCGATCAGGATGGAGGGCATCCACCACGCCGAGCGGGCCCACGGGGCCTCGCCCGCCATCGTGACGCCCTCCACGTCGGCGAGCCGGCGGGCATAGTCGGCCGCCGTCTCGCGCTTGGACGCGAGGAAGGCGGGGAGCTGCTCGAGCTGGGCCAGCCCCAGCGCGGCGTGGAGGTTCGACAGCCGGTAGTTGTAGCCCACCTCGTCATGCACGAACTCGAGCGCGTCCCCGCGGGCTTGCGTGGTGAGGCCGCGCACCCGCGCCGCCAGCGCCTCGTCTCGCGCCAGCACCATGCCACCCGCCCCGCTGGTGATGACCTTGTTGCCGTTGAAGGAGAGGCAGGCCAGGGGCGCGTCGCGGCCCACCGCACGGCCCCGATAGAGGGCGCCCAGCGATTCCGCCGCGTCCTCCACCAGGGACAGGCCGTGCCGCTCGGCGAGTTCGCGGAGTGGATCCAGATCGCAGGGATGTCCGTAGAGATCGACGGGCAGGACGGCGCGCACCGTGCGCCCCGTGGTCCGGTTCACCGTTCGCCCGCCTTCCCGGCGGCACTCGCCCGACAGGAAGTCGGCGGTCTTCTGGGCATCGAGCCCCCAGGACACGGGGTCCACGTCGAGGAGTACCGGGTGGGCGCCGCAGTACGCCACCGCGTTGACGGTGGCGATGAAGGTGAAGTCGGGCACCAGCACCTCGTCCCCACGCTCGACCCCGGCGGCGAGGAGCGCCACGTGGAGCGCGGCGCTGCCGTTCACCGTGGCCACCGCGTGCGGCACGCCCACGAAGGCCGCCACCGCGCGCTCGAAGCGCTCGATGAAGGGCCCCGCGGAGGACACCCAGTTGGTGTCCAGGCACTCCTTGAGGTACTTCCACTCGTTGCCGGCGAGGTGCGGCACGGCGTTGGGGATGCTCCGGCGCGGGCCGCTCACTGCCGGCCCTCGCGCGGGGCCCGCCGGTACCAGTCGAAGGTGTCACGGACGCCCGCGCCGAGGCCGATCTTGGGCTGATAGCCGGTGAGCCTCCGCAGGCGCGCGAGGTCGGGGCAGCGGCGCGCCACGGAGTTGACGGGCGCCGGCACGTGATCGATGGCCGGATCGAAGCCCGCCACCTCCAGCACCAGGCGCGCGAGGTCGCCGATGCGCGTCTCCTCGGCGTCATTGCCGATGTTCACGACCTGCCCCCATGCGGCCTCGGTCCCGACGAGACGGATCACCGCCTCCACCGCGTCGGCCACGTGGCAGAACGCGCGCTGCTGCTCCGCGCCGTAGAGCCGGAACGGGTTCTCGCGGCGGATGGCGCGAAGCGAGAGCTCGGGGATCACGTGATCGGCGCCCATGCGTGGGCCGTACACGTTGTGGAAGCGGCCCACCACCGCCCTCAGGCCCCGCGCGCGCGCCTCGTGGAGCACCGCCACCTCGCCCAGGATCTTGCTGGCGGCGTACGCCCAGCGCGGGGCCGCCGGATCGGGCACGGACAGCGGCACGTCCTCCGGGGTGGGCACCGGCACCGTGCCGTTGGTGACGCC
Source organism: Candidatus Methylomirabilota bacterium (assembly GCA_035281625.1). Lineage (GTDB taxonomy): Bacteria > Methylomirabilota > Methylomirabilia > Rokubacteriales > CSP1-6 > DASRWT01. Next base: position 12,841 of record DATEDO010000093.1, on the reverse strand, counting down.
GCCCGCATAGGCTTCGCTGGTCGAGGAGAAGAAGAGTGTCTCTCCCCGCCCCGGCAGCCAGGCCAGGACATTGAGGAGCGCCAGCGTGTTCACCCGGACGACCCGCGAGGGATCGCGATCGACGTTCCGCACACCCACGATGGCCGCGAGCATGTACACCTGTTCCCAGTCGCGGGGAAGCCCGTCGAGCACGCCCGGCTGCGTGAGGTCGGCGTGATGGAAGCGGACGGCTTTTCGCGCGAGCAGGGCCTGAAGATCCGCGTCGGCCCGTCCCCGCGAGAGATCGTCCACCAGCGTGACGGCATGGCCCTCGCCGGCGAGTCGGCTCGCCAGGTGGAAGCCGATGAAGCCGGCGCCGCCCAGCACCAGCGCGCTAGCCATAGCCGATCCCGGCGTACCGGACGCCCGCTGTCCGCACCGCCTCCTCGTCCAGCACGCGCCAGGCGTCGAAGAGAACGGCGGGCCGCCGCATCCGCGCGAGCAGCGCGGGCAGGTCGATCTTGGCGTACTCGGGATGGTTCATGGTCACGAGCACGGCATCCGCGGCGTCGAAGGCGCTCTCCACCCCCACCGGCTCGCCGCCCAGGCCGCGGATCACCTCCGGCGCCACCAGATAGTCGTGCCCGCGCAGGGCCACCCCGGCCGCGCGGAACAGCGGCAGCATGGGCACGATCGGCGCGCCGCGCATGTCGTCGGTGGGCGGCCAGCCCTTGTACGCCCAGCCGAGCACCGACAGGCGCGCGCCTTCGGCGCTGCCGCGAGCGGCGCGGATGAGGTCGACGAGCCGCCCCGCGACCAGGATGGGCAGATGCTCGTTCAGCGCCCGCGCGCGGCCCACCAGCCAGGGCTCGTGGCCCGCGGCATTGGCCGCGCTCAGCAGGATGTAGGGGTCCTTGGTGAGGCAGGCGCCGCCCACGAAGCCCGGCTTGGCGAGATCCGGGCGCGGATAGTCGAGGTTGGCGGCGCGGATGACCTCCAGCGGATCGACGCCGAAGCGCGCGGCGAGGAGAGCGATCTCGTTGCCGTAGGAGTAGATGAGATCGGTGTGGCAGTTGTTGGCGAGCTTGACCAGCTCCGCCGTCTCGAGCGACGCGACGGGCACGATCTGGCTCGTCAGCCGCGCGAAGAGCGCGCCCGCGGCATCCCGGCTGGCCGCGTCGATCCCGCCCACCACCTGGGGCAGCTCGGTGAGCTCGCGCAGGGCCTGGCCCTGAATGGTGCGCTCGGGGGCGAAGGCCAGCCGCGGCCGCGGCCAGCGGGCGGCCAGCTCCGGCAGCACCACCGCCCGCGTGCCGCCCACCGGCACCGTGGAGCGCACCACCACCAGCGTGTCGGGCGCGCAGCGCTCCGCCACGTGGCGCGCGGCGCGCCGGAGATTCTCCAGGTCGGGCGCGTGCGAGCCCTCGGCCATCGGCGTGGAGACGCAGATCACGACCGCTTCAACGCCACCGGCAGGCAGCGCGGGGCCGGCGTGGAGCCGCTCGCCCATCAGCTCGCGCAGGATGTCCTCCACACCGGGCTCGAAGAGGTGCGAGCGGCGCGCGCGCAGAGCCTCGAGCACGGCGGGCGACGTGTCCACGCCGTGCACGGTGACGCCCTTGCGGGCCAGCGACACGGCGAGCGTGAGGCCCACGTAGCCGAGGCCGATGACGCCGAACGCGGTCATCCGTGGACCCTTGACACGGGCGTGTTACCCTCGGCGACATGGTCGGGCGACTTCGGGCGCTGGCGCGACGTCTCCTCGGCGTGACGCGCGAGCCCACCTACTTTCTGCCCTGGCTCTGTCGGCCGGGGCTCGACTGCGTGCTGCTGGTGAACAATGTCGAAGCCCGCTTTCTGGCCGAGCACCGTGCGGGCCCCTTCCCCGTCACCGCCGTGCAATACGACGCCGACGGGGCGGTGGTCGGGCGCTACGCCGCCACGCTGGCGGGCCCCACGGACACCGCGGAGGTCGCGCTCGCCCCTGGCCGCGAGGGGCAGGGGTTCGTCACCGTGGACGTGAGTCGGCTCCAGTCCGACCTCTACGTGGCTCTGACCGACGGGGCCGCGTATACGGCCACTCACGGGCGTCAGGAATTCATCGAGCGCTATCCGCGGTGGACGCGCGCCCTGATGAGGGCGCTGGGTGCAACGCTCGCCCTCGCCGGCCGGACCATCCCCGCCTTCGTGCGGCATCAGTACGTCTACGCCGGCCCGGAAAGCCGGTCGCATCTCCTCCTCCTGAATCTCTCCAATGTGCCCAACCGCATCCGCGTCACCGCCCACCGCGAGGGCGCGGCAATCCACGCGCGGCTCATCCGCGTCGCTCCCATGGGCGCCGCGCTCCTCGACAGCGGCGTGCTCGCGGGCGCCGCGCCGGACACCACGGTGCTCGCCCTCACCCTCCAGGGCAATGCCTGGTTCAACCTCTATCTGGTGGGCGCGGGGCCCCGCGACCTCGCCGGCCCGCTCTCGCTGATGCACGTGAAGTAACGACGCCCTAGTCAAGCAACCCCTCCGCGAGGTCGCGGTTGGCCTTCTCGAGGTCGTGGAGCCGCCCCACGTCCAGCCAGTACTCGCGAATACGGTGCGCGGCCACCGCGCGCCCGCGCGCGAGCAGCGCCTCCACGAGGTCCGTCGCGTCGAAGTACTCGTCCGGGGGGACCAGGTCGATCGCGGAGGGCTCGAGCACATAGATCCCCGCGCTCACGGGGTACTCCTTCCGGGGCTTCTCGTCGATCCGCACCACCCGCGAGCCATCGAGCGTGAGCTCCCCGTAGGGAATGTCCACCTGGTGGCGCGTCACCCCCACCGTCATCGCCACCCCCGCCTCCCCCCGATGGAAGTCCCACATTGCGCGGAAGTCGCACTTGGTCAGGATGTCGGCGTTGACGACGAAGAAGGGCCGGGTGAGCCCCGCGCGGATGAGGGGGAGCGCGCCCATGGTGCCGAGGGGGCGCGGCTCCTCCACGTACTCCACCCGGACCCCCAGGCGGGCGCCGTCGCCCACCCGCTCTCGGATCAGATCCGACCGGTGATGCAGGGCCACCACGATGTCCACGAGCCCCGACAGGCGCAGCCGCTCGATGAGGATCTCGAGCAGCGAGCGGCCTCCCACGGACAGGAGCGGCTTGGGCGTGGTCTCCGTGAGGGGGCGCATCCGCCGGCCTTCCCCGCCCGCCATGATCACCGCGCGATTGGGGAGCGGCGGCGGCGGCGCGAGAAGGTCGTCGAGAAAGAGGATGTCGGCGACCTCGCCGGTTGGGCGCACGAGCGGAAGCTGCCGGATGCCCCGACTGCGCATCAGCGTCACGGCTTCCGCGCGCGCGAGGCCGGTCTCGGCCACGGCCGGGCGGCGGTTCATCACCTCGTCGACCTTGGCCTCGAGGGAGACCCCCCGAAGCATGGCCTTGCGCACGTCGCCGTCGGTGGCGAGGCCGGCCAGACGCCCATCGACGTCGAGGACCAGGACCACCTGCTTCCCGCTTCGGGTGATCGCTTCCAGGGCCTCGCGGAGGCTGACGCCCGAGGACACCACGACCTTGTCGAGCCCGCTCATGGGAACGACGCCCCCCGCTTCTGGACGAGTCGCGCGTCCAGCGGAACCCGGGCGAGAACCTCGACGATCCGCGGCGCCGCATGTCCATCGCCATACGGATTGGGCGCCGCGCGCAGCCGATCGCGCAGGCCCGGCACGAGCGCGGCGGCGAGGCCGCGGCGAATCTCCGCCCGGTCATGGCCCACGTCGATCACGTTGGCGCCGCGCAGCCGCCCCTGCTGCCGCCGGCCGATGTTGACCGCCGGCAGTCCGAAGGAGGGGGCCTCGATGAGCCCGCTCGACGAGTTCCCCACCATGCAGTCGGCGTGCTCGAGCAGCGAGAGATAGGCGCGCTCGCCGAGGCTCGCGACAAGCCGGACGCGGGGCGACCGGCGGGCGAAGTCCTCGAGCGCCGCGATGATGGTGCGCCCAGCGGTATCCGCGTTGGGATAGGTGACGATGAGCGTCCCCGGTTGATCGCCGAGGGCGGCGACCAGGTCCGCGGCGTGGCGAGCCGTATCCCGGTACTCGAGGGTCACCGGGTGAAAGGTCACGAGTATCCAGGGCCGGGCCCCTTCGGGAAGATCGAGACGGCGCGCCAGCTCGAGGCGGGTCAGCCGCGGCATCGTCCGGAGCCGATCCAGCCCCGGCGCGCCCACCATGTGGATGCGCCAGGGCTCCTCGTCCATGCGCGCCAGACGCTCGCCATGCTCCGGCGCCGAGACGAAGTGCAGATGGGCCAGCTTGCTGATGGCGTGCCGGATCTGATTGTCCATGGCGCCTTCGGTGACCTCGCCGCCGTGGATATGGGCCACCGGGAGCGCGAAGGGCAGGGCCGCCACCGCCGCCGCCAGCATCTCGAAGCGGTCGCCCAGCACCACCACCAGATCGGGCCGGTGCTTGGCGTAGGCCCGCGCGAACCCCTGCACGCCCCGGCCCGTGGAGGCGGCCACCGCCTCCGGCGAGTCTTCCGGCTCGAGCATGTCCACGCACTCCGCGATGGGCCAGCCATCGGTCTCGATCTCGCTCACCGTGCCGCCGAGCTCGGCGACGAGATGCGCGCCCGCAACGAAGAGGAGCGGCTTCACCCCGGGCGTCTCGTGCAGTGCCGCGAGCACCGGCCGCAGGTGGCCATAGTCGGACCGGGCCACCGTGACGATGGCGATCGCGCGCGGCGACTCGGTCACGCCAGGACCCCCCAGTCGATGACATCGTCGGGGGCGAGATCACGAAGCACCGCGCGACCGAGCACGCGTGGAAGATCGCCGGGTGGCACGCCGGTGCCCGGGCGCTTGATGGCCACGTCCGCGGCGGCGAGGCGCTCGCCCGCGCGGATGGGGCGCGCGGCCACGAGGCTCTTGCGGGCGACGCGGCGGGTGTCGGCCTCGGAGGGCATCGGCCGCTTCTCGCCATCTCCCAGCGCCGACTCCACCGCGCGCAGGGCCCGGACGAGACCGGCAAACCCGTCCGGATCGAGCGAGGCCCGGTGATCCGGACCCGGCAGGGACCTGTCGAGGGTCAGGTGCTTCTCGACGAGCTCCGCGCCCCGCGCCACCGCGGCGATCGCGATCTCGACGCCGAGCGAGTGGTCGGACAGGCCCACCGGACAGCGGAAGCGCTCTCGCAAGGTATCCATGGCGCGCAGGTTCGTCTCGCCGGCGGGAGCGGGATAGGCGCTCACACAGTGCAGAACGGCGAGCGGCGGGTCGCCGGCGTCGCGCAGCGTCTCCACCGCGCGCGCCACCTCCTCGAGCGTGCACATGCCCGTGGAGAGGATCACGGGACGCGCCTGGGCCGCGATGTGGCGAAGGAGAGGGAAGTTGGTGACCTCCCCCGAGGGCACCTTGTAGACCGAGACGTCGAGGCGCGCGAGGAGGTCCACGCTCGCTTCGTCGAAGGGGGCGGAGAAGAAGACGATCCCGCGCTCGTGGCAGCGGTCACGCAGCACCGCGTGGGCGTCGGGGGACAGCTCGAGGCGGGCCAGCATCTCGCGCTGGCCGCCGTCCCCCGTGGTCTCCGCCTGATAGCCGGCCTTGGGCGCGCTCCGTGTCACCAGGGCGTCGGTGCGAAAGGTCTGGAACTTCACCGCGTCCGCGCCCGCCGCCGCCGCCGCGTCCACCAGCCGCCGGGCCATGTCGAGGTCGCCGTTGTGGTTCACGCCGGCCTCCGCCACCACGAAGGCGGGGCATCCGAACCCGATCCGCCGCCCGCCGATCGCGAGCTCGCGCGCGGCCATCACACCTGCCTCGAGGGGATGAGCGCCCCGAGCAGCCGGTCGGCAAACCGGCCATCGGCGGGTAGGAGATAGGGCGCCGCGAAGGCGCGGGCGCGCTCGACGAGCGCGGCGCGCGCGGGACCATCGCTCAGGATCCGCGTGAGCGCGGCCGCCAGCGCCTCGGGCGCGTCCATCGCGACGTGCTCCACCACGCCGGCGCTCACGTAGGGCGGCATCGCCCCGCCCTCGAAGTCCTTGCCGGCCGTCTGTGCCGCCACCACCGGACAGCCGAGCGCCATCGCCTCCAGCCCGGCCATGGAGGTCACCATGATCGCGGCGTCGGCGGAGGCGAACAGGCTGTGAATGTCGGCGTCCTGAGTGAGGATGGCGTCGGCCCAGCCCCACTCCGTCACCTGAGACCGGAGCAGGGCGAGGTTCTCGTTCGGATGCACCTTGACGATGACGTGGGGATCGCCCAGCCGGCGCCGGGCCGCCGCGACGGTGCGATAGAGCGCCGCCTTCTCGTCGGCCGAGAAGAGAAGGGAGACGTACTTGGACACGAGGATCACGAGCGGGCGGTCGTCGGCGAGACCGAAGCGATCCAGGACGGCGCGGCGGAGCTCGGCGCGCGGGACGAGACGCGCGACGTTGGAGCGGGGGTCGCCCACGATAGCGATGCGCTCGGCGGCAAGCCCAGCCCGGACGAGGCCGTCGCGAGCATGCTCGCCGAAGACGAGCAGGCGATCCGCCACGTCGAACCGGTTGATGCCGTCACGCCCCAGCAGCGCCCCGCCCCAGAAGAGCGCGGTCGGGATGCCGAGCTCGCGCGCGGCGAGCGCCACCGCTCGCTCGTGGGGGCGGCGGTCACTCGCGACGATCACGGCCTCCGGGCGGTCCGCCTCGAGGGCGCGGAACGCCGCCTCGAGGAGGAGCCGCGCGCTGAGCAGCCCCGAGTCCAGGGATTCGCGCACCAAGGGAACGAGCACGGGGAGGAGGTCCACGCCACCATGACGAAAGCGGTCGCGCCAGACCGCATCGCGCCCGAGTCCGCGCCGGAGGCCGTCGAGTGTCGGCCGGAGCCGGCGCACGAGCCGGCGCGCCTCGGCGGTCGGGAGATGGTCCATCAGGAAGGCGCCGGGCAGTCCCGCGCGCCCGATACGCGCGAGGGCGGGTTCCAGCTCGGGGTTGTCCCGCGTGCTGGCCAGCACGCGGGACCCGATGCCGCGGGCGCGGAGGCTCACCGCCACCGGCTCCGCCACGTACAGGTGGCGCGCGCGGCAGATCGGGAACAGCACGTGCCGGCCGCCGGGGGGCGGTGGCTCCTGCCGGCGCTGCGAGAGGAGAAGCCCGAGGGCGCGGCGCTCCTCGCGTCTCCGCAGCCACACGCCGAGGCGGGCCACGAGCTCAGCGCCCGCGAATCGCCCGGCCACCTCGACCGGTGTCCCGCGCTCCGCGGCGAACGCGGCCGCGAGGCGCTCCGCCACCGAGGCGCCGGAGAGGAGCACGACTCGATCGGGCTTCACCTGATCGAGCACCCGCTCGACCGTCCCGAGCGTCTCGAGCACGTCCAGCCGCAGCACGATGCCCTTGGCCACCGGCAAGAGGTCGGGGAGCCACACCCCGCGGTGGACGAGGGCGGGCGCGGCGTCCCGCGAGGGCCAGTACGCGGCGACCAGCCGCTGACCGAGCGCCGCGAGGGCACCCGAGTCGTTCTGATACACCTCCTCGTCGTAGCGGCGGACGCTTGCGCCTTCCGGCAGACCGGCGACGGCCAGGACCTCGCGGCTGGCGAGCACGGTCAGCTCGGCGTCGCGGGCGGCCCTCGCCGCGGCGCGCAGGAGCCGGCGCCGGTAGGCGGCGAGATACGCCGCGTGGAGCGCGCGCACCCAGGGACGGCGGAACTCGCTGATGCTGCGCGACGCCTCTCCGACGAGGAGGATGCGGCTCATGGCGCGTCGACTTCCTCTCGCGACACGGGCTCCACTCTCGGCGTGGCGGCGGGCGCCGACGCTCGGGCGGGGATGCCGACCACGGTGACGCCGGCGCGCACACTCGCCGTCACCACGGCCCCGGCGCCGACCACCGCGCCCGCGCCCACCACGACGCCGGGCAGGATCACCGCGCCTGCGCCCACGAAGGCCCCCTCCTCGACCACCACCGATCCGGACAGGATCGCCCCGGGGGCCACGTAGGCGTGAGCACCCACGCGGCAGTCGTGCTCGGCCACCACGCCGCTGTAGATCACGGCGTTGTCGCCCACGGTGACATCCGCGCCGAGCACGCTGGGAAAGACGGCAGCGCCGGCGCCGATGCGACAGGAGGGGGAGAGCACGGCGCGCGGATGCACGAGCGCGGGCGCGTCCACCCCGGCCGCTTTCACGAGGGCGAAGAGCTCGGCGCGCCGCGCGAGGGCGGTGTTGCCCACGCCTACCACCGCGGCGTCGATACGGCCGGCGCGCGCGAGGGCGGGCAGGTCCGCGTCGGTGCCGATCACCCCGGGACGAGCCGAACGGTCGGTGAAGCCGGCGACCGACATGCCGCAGGCATCCACGAGGTCGGCCACCGCGCGCGCGTGCCCGCCCGCACCGAGGATCAGCAGTCGGCTCGCCACCGATTCCTCACCGGCGCCCGGGACCAATGGGCGCCCGGCCCTCGCGGAGGATGAGCTCGGCGAGGAGGAAGTCCCACTCGGTGTCGATGTTCACCGAGGCGGCGAAATCCATCACCACTCCCCGGTTGTCGTCGCCGAGGATCTGGCCGCGGTCCATGAGAGCGGCGTAGCGCGTCACGTAGACGGCACCCGAGGGCTGGTACACCGGTGGCGCGTCCTGGCGCCGCACGTAGGTGTGGCCGTCGGGAAAGAGGGCCCGCGTCCGATCGCCCTCGAGCGTCTTCATGAAGAAGGGATGGTAGGACGCCTCCACCAGGGTCTGGGCCGAGTCCGCCCCCGTGGCCAGCACGGTCTCGATGGTGCGGTCGATCTCGGCGCCGGTACGGAAGGGCGAGGTGGGCTGGAGCGTGACGACCACGTCGGGCTTGATGCGCGCGGCGCCGTCGAGCCAGCGCACGGCGTGCTGGAGCACGCCCAGCATTCCCGCGCCGTCGGTGGCGAGGGCCGCGGGGCGGAGAAAGGGCACCTCGGCGCCCTGCCGCCGCGCCTCCTCCGCGATCTCCTCGCTGTCGGTGGAGACGATGCAGCGGGTCAGCCGGCGCGCCTCTCGCGCGGAGGCGACGGCATGGCCGATCAGGCTCAGGGCGCCCAGCTTGCGGAGGTTCTTGCCGGGCAGGCCCTTGGAGCCGCCGCGGGCAGGAATCACCCCCAGGGCATAGGCGGCGGGCACGGCTACACCTTCACCCAGCGCCGTTCGGCGGCGGACCGCTGCGCCGCTTCGATCACGCGCATGGTCTTGAGCCCGTCCCAGCCGTCACAGGCCGGCGTGGCCTCGCCCCGCATGCAAGCCAGGAAGTGACGCGCCTCCTCGACGTACATGTCGTTGAGCTGCCCCCCCGAGGGGTAGACCTCCCAGCGGTTCACCGCGGGGTCGAACAGCCGCACCTCGTTCTCCATGCGCCGCCACTGGATGACGCCCGCTTCGCCCATGAGCTCGAAGTGGCTGTGGACGTTCCAGGCGAAGAGATTCATGTGGATGCTGCCCACCGCTCCCGACACGAAGCGCACGGTGAGGTCCGCGATGTCGTCGGTGGTGATCTCGAGGCTCGACACGCGGTCCACCACCGCGCTCACCTCGGTGATCTCGCCGCACAGCCAGCGCATGTAGTCGATGGCGTGGCTCTCGTCGAGGAGACAGCCCCCGCCCTGCTTGGCGTCGGCCATGTAGAACGTCCGGTAGTCGGCGCCGGGATAGCGCGTGCTGAGGTGGTACGCGTACTCGGTGCGGGCGGCGCGCAGGGCGCCGATGCGCCCCTCGCGCAACATCCGCTCCACCAGCCGCATGGGCGGCCAGTAGCGCCAGTTGTAGGCGGTGAGAACGCGGAGCCCCTTCGCGTCGCACGCGCGCAGGAGGGCCTCCACGCCCTCCACCGTCTGGGTGAGCGGCTTCTCGATCATGAGGTGGGCGCCGCGATCGACGCCCATGCGCGCGATGGCGAGATGCGAGTCGGGGGGCGTACAGATGACCACCCCCTGCGCCCCGTCGAGCGCGGCCTCGAGCGTCGCGGTGACGGTGGCGAAGGGGAACTGGCGGGTAGCGGCCTCCCGCTGGGCGGGCGACGCATCGTAGGCGGTGAGCGTCTCGACGCCCACCGTCCGGAAGTTGCCCAGGTGGCGGCGACCGATCGAGCCTAATCCGACGATGGCGAGCTTCACGGCGTCTTCTCTCCTCAGACTCGGGACTTGGCGAACGGCAGCGAGCGCGCCGGCGGAGGGGCCGGCGCGGGATCGTTGGCATGGAGGCGGTTCCACTCGGCCTCGAATCGCTGGATGTTCTTCACGTCGCGCAGGACCATCAGCTCCCGGAGGCCGTAGAGCTCGACGGCGTTGAACTTCTTCGAGATGACCGCGGTCACCCGCGTCGCATCGCCGAGGTCGAGGACAAAGGCCTCCAGATCCCCGCCGTACTGCTCCAGGATCTGGGGCTTGTAGGTGTAGTACCACTCCGTGCCCGGGTAGGGCGTGACGAAGAACGGCCGAACCTGCAGGCCGAGCCGCTCCCAGGCCTTGACGTTGTCGTAGATGCTGTCGAAGTCGTCCTCGGGGAATCCGAACATCTGGTTGGGAATGGGGCGGATCCCCGACTCCACCGTCCACCGGAGCGATCGCTCGTTGGTCTCCGGGGTCGCGCCCTTCCCGACCGTCTTCATCACGCGCGCGGAGAAGCTCTCGTACCCGTACAGGAGGTGCGAGCACCCTGACTGCTTGAGGATGTCCAGGAGCTCGCGGTTGACGAGCGTGGCGTGGCTCGTGCCGCCCCAGTGCACGCCCGAGCACTTCTCGGGGTCGTGGGGCACTCCATCGCGCACGCACTGGGGCTGGAGCCCCTCCGCGATCCAGAGCCGGGCGATCTCGGTGAGCCACTTCTTGCCCGAGAACTGGTGCATGGTCATGAGGTTCTCGTCCAGGAAGGCGACGAAGTCCACGCCGAAGCGCTCGCGCGCGTACTTGACGAGGCTCACCACGTAGCGCGGGTCGTGGTAGCGGATCTGGCGATCGTAGGTGAACTTCACGTCGCGATCACCCGCCGGCGTCTCCTCGATGACCATGTCCCCGGAGATGCCGAGGTGAAAGCAGAAGCGGCAGATGAGCGAGCACCCGTAGCTCGCGTTGATGTCGAGGCGGCGCCGGGAGAGCATTCCCTCCTCGGAGAAGAGGGCCATGCTGTTCTTGAAATAGATGTCGAGGGGGAAGAGCTCCCAGGCCGGGTACGGGAGGGTGTCGATGTCCTCCAGCAGCGGCTGGGCGGGGTTCAGGCGGGTCGCCCCCGCCGAATCACGCCAGACGATCCCCTTCACGCCGGCCCAGTCGGGCCGGCCGCCGTCCACCTGCCGCAGCACCTCCATGAACGACACGAACGCCTCCCCCACCACGCCCACGTCCACCCAGGGGAGGAAGCGCATCATGTCGTGCGGCATGCTCGTGAGCACGCCGCCGCCGAGCACGACGAGGGCGCCCGGGGCTACCTCCTTGGCGGTCCGCACGATGTGGTTGATCCCGGCGTAGGCGGTGGTGATGCCGCCGACCGCGACCACGTCCCACCGATCGGCGGCGAGGACCTGCCGCAGGATCGCGTCGGACGCGCGCCAGGCATTGGCGTCGTAGACCTGGACCTGATGGCCGCTCCGGACCGCGATGGCCGCGAGCAACGCCATCCCGTACGGCACGTGGCGAGGGTCGTCCTCCTCGCGCACCACGGGATTGACGAAGAGCACCTTAGCCATGGCGTCCCCTCATGCCGGCGCTCCCACCGCGGCGGCGCGGCGCGTCCACTCGCACGCGGGGGCGTCACCGGAGAGCGGCAGATCGTTGGTGTCGAGCCGCGCGAGCTCGAGCGGCGCGCGGAGATCCGGCACGAGGTCCACACGTGTGGTGAGCCCGAGCCCGCAGCCGGCGCCGGACAGGAGCTCGAGCGTCTGCGCATCGTACGCGCCGAAGGGATAGCACATGACCCAGTCGGCGGGGGTGCGGCCATGCACGCGGCCGAGGAACGCCGCCGTCGCCTCGATCTCGCGCGCCTGTTCGCCGCGCGGCAGCGAATCCAGCCAGAGATGCTCGGCGCCGTGTCCCCCGACCTCCATCCCGGCGTGGACGAGGGCGCGGAGCTGGGCAAGGTCCATGTAGAGCTCCTGCGCCACCGTCGCCTCGTCGGCGCCCGCGTACTCCGCGAAGAGCCGGCTCGTGATCGCCGCCCGTACCGGCCCGGGGAGCCCGCGCTGGAGGGCGCGCTTGACGAACACCACATCGGGCCCGTCGAAGCGACTCGCCTGCGCGTACCGGTGGTAGAGGGCATCGGCGGCCGGGAGCTCGTGCTGGTCGCGGAAGCCCTCGACCAGCTCGAGCACACGGCGGGCGAGGCGCGCCGGATCGGGGGCGGCCGCGAGCACGATCTGGATCTTGTGCGTGTCGAGCACCCGCCGCTCCTCGATGGGCGCCACCGGAGCGTAGAAGCTCCCGGTGAGTCCACGCTCGAGAAGCCGCGGGAGGACGGTGATGAAGTGGTCGAGGAAGCCGTCGTCGAAGGTGAGGAGGCAGGCCATGGGCGGCAGTGCCCGATCGCCCCGCGCGGCGGCGGCGACATCGCGTGTGGAGACCACCCGGTAGTGTCGCGTGATGTAGTCGAGCTGGCCCTCGAACTCCTCCACCGACCGCACCTTGAGCCCGGGATAGCGGGTGCGCGCGCGATCCCGCACGTAATGGTACATCACGATGGTGAGCGCGCTCACCGCGTGAACACCCCGAGAAACGCCGAGCTCCACGCGAGGCTCGCCGGCGTGCGCTCGAGCGGCTCCAGCGCGGCGGCGAGCCGATTGTAGAAGCGCGGGGCGATCGCCTCGAAGGCGGGCGGGAGGGGATGCGGGTGAACGGCGAGGTAGGCGGGTGACCCGAACCCGTGACGGCCGGCCGCGGCGGCGAGGCCGCGCGGGGTGTGCTGCCG
>DATEDO010000092.1:0-3199 GCA_035281625.1 Candidatus Methylomirabilota bacterium | reverse complement strand
GGTGGAGAAGCGACTCAAGCTCGGCGGCGCGCCCCGGCCGGAGCTGGCCCTCCTCATCGCGGATCTGTGCGCGGCGTGATGGGTCGCCGGCGGCCCGCCGGGCTCGCCCTCGCGGTGCTCGCCTCGCTGGCCCTCGCGGCGCCTGCCGCCGCCGCGCCGGTCCTGCTCGCGGGGGCCGCGTCGGTGGACATCGCGGTGCCGGAGGGCACGCCGCTGGCCGGCTACGGCGGCTATCCCCGTCGCGCCTGGATCCCCGATCTCATGGGGCGCCAGCCGCATGCCTTCTGGTTCCGTCCCTCGCGCGGGGTGCACGATCCCATCAAGGCCCGCGCCCTCGCCCTCGACGACGGTCGCGCGAGCCTGGTCTGGGTGGCGGTGGACCTCGTGGGCGCCGATCCGAGCCTCGTCGGGGAGCTGCGCGCGCGTCTGGCCCGCGCCGGGCTCGCCTACTCCGCGCTGATCCTGGCCGCCTCCCACACTCACTCCGGCCCCGGCGCCTACGCGGAGTCCGCCCTCTTCGCCTTCGTGGCGGTGGACCGGCCGTCGCCCGACGTGCGGGCGCGCATTCTCGACGCGCTCGAGCGCGCCGTGCGCGAGGCCCATGCGCGGCGCGCGCCCGCGCGTGTCGGCGTGGGGGCGGGCGAGGTGAGTGAGATCGCGCGGAGCCGTGTGCAGGGCCCGCTCGATCCCACGCTGGGGGTGCTCAAGGTGGTCGCGGCCGTCGACGGCCGGCCGATCGCGCTCCTGTGGAACTATGCGATACACGGGACGGCCCTCGGGCGGCGCAATGCGCTCGTCTCCGGCGATCTCATGGCCGAGGCCTCCGCCCGCATCGAGCGGCGCCTGGGGGCGCCCGCGCTCTTCGTCAACGGCGCGGTGGGCGACGTGAGCCCCGCCGGCCGGGGCTGGTCGGGCGTCCGCGACATCGGCGCGCGGCTGGCGCGCGAAGCCCTCGCGGTCTGGGACCGCATCACGCCGGCCGACGAGACACCCCTCGCGGTTGCGGCGGGCACGGCGGCGCTGCCCGCGCCGGCGCTATCCCTGCGGAACTGCCTCGGGCGCTGGGTCCCGGGATGGCTGCGCGTGGGGCTGGGGGCGGCGCTGCCGCGCACCGCCGAGCTCCTGGCGGTGCGCATCGGCCGCAGCGGCTGGGTGAGCGTGCCCGGCGAGCTGGAGACGCGCCTGGGCCGGGACGTGAAGGCCTCCGGCGCGGGGCGCTTCGAGCACGTCTTCGTGGCGGGCGTTTCCAACGACTACCTCGGCTACTTCATGGGGCGCGAGGCGTACGACCGGCCCAGCTACGTGGCCTGCGCGAGCCTCTACGGCGAGCGGGGGGGCGAGCTGCTCCGGGACGCCGCCATCGCCGTGCTCGCCCGCCTGGGCTCGGCGGGCGCCCGGTGACGGCGCGGACGGGCGGGGATTACTTGACCAGCGGCAACCGACGGGCGAGGGCGGACTTCCTGCGGGCGGCGGTGTTGCGATGGAGGATGCCGCGGCTCACCGCCTTGTCGATCGTCCGGATGGCTTCGCGGATCGCCTCGCGCGCCTCCGCGCCCTTCCCGGCCTCGACCACGCGGGCATCCTTCACCGCGGAGCGGACCTGGCTCCGGATGGCGCGATTGCGGAGACGGCGCTTCTCGTTCTGCTTGATGCGCTTGCGTGCGGACCGCGTATTGGCCACGGAATCCCCCTTGCGTTCGCGTGAGATGCCCGCCATGGACGCGGGCAAAGCCTGACCTTACCGTCGGGTCCCAGGAGTGTCAAGGAGTTTGTCCCCGTGAGCGACGGCGAGCGCGAGCGCGCGCGGGCAGGCGTGGTGAGCGCCGTGGGCAGCATCGGCGCCGCGACGCTCGCCAGCCGCGTGCTGGGCTATGTCCGCGACATGGTCGTGGCGCGGGCGTTCGGGGCCGGCCCGGTCACCGACGCCTTCTTCGTCGCGTTCCGCATTCCCAATCTCCTGCGCCGGCTGCTCGCGGAGGGGGCGCTGTCCACCGCGGTGATCCCCGTCTTTTCGCAGTACCTCGCCTCCGCGGGCCGCGCCGCGTTCCTCGCCATGGTCCGCGCCGTGCTGGGCGTCACCACGCTCACGCTCTGCGTGGTGACCATCGCGGGCATGCTCCTCGCGCGCGCGGTGGTCACCGTCATGGCGCCCGGCTGGCTCGCCGATCCGCCGCTCTTCGACCTCGCGGTCGGGCTGACGCGGCTCATGTTCCCGTATCTCCTGCTGGTGGGCCTGGCCGCCCTCGTCACCGGCGTGCTGAACGTGCACGGCCGGTTCTTCACCGCTGCGCTCGGGCCCGCCGTGCTCAACGTGGGAATGATTGCGGCGGTGCTGCTGCTGGCGCGGCGCTACGAGCCGCCCATCGTGTCGCTGGCGGTGGGCGTCCTCATCGGCGGGCTGGGCCAGCTCGCCGTGCAGCTGCCCGAGGTGCGGCGGCTCGGCGTGCCCCTGCGCCCCTCGGGCGAGTGGCGCCATCCCGCGGTGGCCACCATCGCGCGCCGGCTCGCGCCCGCCGCCTTCGGCCTGGCCGCGGTCCAGGTGACCGTCGTGGTGAACACGCTCCTCGCGTCGCTCCTGCCCCGCGGCAGCATCTCGTATCTCTACTACGCCGACCGGGTGATGGAGTTTCCCCTGGGCGTGTTCGGCATCGCGCTGGCCACCGCCGCGCTGCCCACCATGGCCGCGCAGGCGGCGCGCGGTGACCGGGCCGGGCTCACGGACACCCTGGGCTTCTCGCTGCGGCTCTCCGCCTTCATCGCGCTGCCGGCGACGGCGGGGCTGGTGGCCCTGGGTGCGCCCATCGTGGGTCTCCTGTTCCAGCGCGGGCAGTTCGGCGCGGACGACGCTCTCGCCACCACCGCGGCGCTCACCGCCTACGCAGTGGGCCTGCCCGCCTTCTCCGCCACCCGCATCGTGGCCCAGACGTTCTACGCGCTCGGCGACACGCGGACGCCGGTGGTGCTTGGCCTCCTCTCGGTCGCGGCCAACGTCGTGCTTGCCCTCGCGCTGATGTGGCCGCTCGCGCATGCCGGGCTGGCCCTGGCATCGTCCCTCTCCGCCTACGTCAACGGTCTCGCGCTCCTGTGGGCGCTGCGCCGGCGACTCGGACGCCTCGGCGGCCGCGCGCTCGTGCGCTCCATCGCCCGCACCGCCCTCGCCACCGTGCCGCTCTATCTCGTGGCGCGCGCGCTCGCGCCC
>DATEDO010000091.1:0-19878 GCA_035281625.1 Candidatus Methylomirabilota bacterium | reverse complement strand
AGGCCGCGCCCACCGAGAGGCCGCAGCTCCCGAGCCCGACGGCGAGGCGGATCTCGCCGGGGCTGGCGAGCGCATGGGCCGCGCGCTCCAGGGCGGCGAACCAGCGGGCGGGATCGACGGCCTGACCGATGGCCGGGCCCGGATCACCCGCGGGGAGCGCCGTGGGCGGGGTCGGGGGAAACGCGATCACGGGCGGCCGCGCCTCGCGTTCACGCCGCGCCTCGGGCGTCCGCTCCACGGGCGGCGGCGCCCCCAGCACGCGCTCGACGTCGTCGGGCGCGAGGCGGCCGAGATGCCGCCCGTCGACCTCGCAGAGCGGCGCCATGGAGCAGTTGAACGCGCAGTCCAGCGACTCGAGCGTCCACTCGCCGTCGGCCGTCGTGCCGCCCGCGGCGACGCCCAGGCGGCGCTCGAGCGCGGTCAGGACCTCCAGCGAGCCCTGCACGCGGCAGGACACGCCCACGCACACGCGCGCCACGCGGCGGCCCGGCGGGGCCAGGCGAAACTCGGGATAGTGGGTGGCGACGCCGTAGACCTCGCTCAGCGGCACGCGAAGATGCGCGGCCACCGCGGCCAGCGCCTCGGGCGAGATCCAGCGCTCCGCGTGCTGCACGGCATGAAGGGCGGGCAAGAGCCAGGTGCGCTCGCGGGGGAATTCGTCGAGGGCGATCACGACGCGAGCAGGGGGTCCTGCAGGCGGGCCTCGGCGAAGCCCTTGGCGCGCAGCAGGCACGAGTCGCAGCTGCCGCACGGCCGGCCATCCGGCGCCGGCTCGTAGCAGGACCAGGTGAGGGAGAGATCCACCCCGAGCTCCCACGCGCGCAGGACGATCTGCGCCTTGGTGAGGGTGATCAGCGGAGTGTGCACGCGGAAGCGGCTCGTGCCTTCCACGCCGGCCTTGGTGGCGAGATTGGCCAGCCGCTCGAACGCTTCCACGAATTCCGGGCGGCAGTCCGGGTACCCCGAATAGTCGAGGGCATTCACCCCGAGGAAGAGGTCCTGCGCGCCCAGCACCTCCGCCCAGCCGAGCGCATGGCTCAGGAAGATCGTGTTGCGGGCAGGGACGTAGGTGACCGGAATGCCCTCCGCGATGGCGGCGGGGCTCCGACCCTTGGGCACCGCGATGTCGGCGGTGAGGGCCGAGCCGCCGATCGCGCGCATGTCCAGGCGCTGCACGAGATGCTGCCGCGCCTCCAGCGCCTGCGCCACGCGACGGGCCGAGTCGAGCTCGCGGGCGTGGCGCTGCCCGTAGTCGAACGAGAGCGCGTAGCACGCATAACCCTCGGCCCGGGCGATGGCCAGCGTGGTGGCGGAGTCGAGCCCGCCGGAGAGGAGGACCACCGCGCGCGCGTCCATCAGACGCCTCGCCGCGCCCCCCACAGCATCAGGTGCAGCCGCGGCGAGAAGCGGAAGCCGTGCCGCGTGCAGGCCTCGGCGACCCAGGGCGCGCGCGCGATCAGCTCCTCGCGGCGCAGCGCCTCGGGCTGGAGCAGCACGCGCTCGCGCGGCAGCGCGAAGCGCTCGCCCAGCCGCAGCACCTCGGCCAGATCGGCTTCGCCCGTCACCACGAACTTCCACCAGGCCCCCGCCTCCCGAAAGCCGCGGATGGCCTCGGGCCGGATGCGGCGCGCCTCGGGCACGCCGGAGCCCGCGAGCTTCACGGAGACGTTCCACTGGATGGGGTGCCCCGCCAGCGCCGGGGGCGGCGGCAGCGTGCCGGAGGTCTCCACCTCCGCCTGCCAGGCCCCCTCGAGCAGCGCTTCGAGCAGGGGCACGAAGAGAAGGGACTCGAGCGGCTCGCCTCCGGTGACGACGGCCCGCCGGCAGGGAAAGGCGCGCATCCGGGCGAGCAGCGCCTCGAGGGTGACGTCGCCGCCCCCGGCAGGATCCCAGGAGTACTTGGTGTCGCACCAGGCGCAGCCCACCGAGCAGCCCTGGAGGCGTGCGAACACCGCGGGCAGGCCCGCCGTCGCGCCCTCGCCCTGGATCGAGTAGAAGACCTCGGCGACGCGCCCGCCGACCGTCGCTGAAATCGCCATGAATTCACGAAAATACTAGCATGACGGCCCAAGCGCATCCGTGGTATAACCGTGGGCAGTCGGAAAGGAGGATCCCATGAGCCTCAGCCTGACCGATTCCCTCCAGAAGAACCGCCTCACCGTGGTCGCCGTCGACCAGGCCGCCGGCCGCATCCGCGTGAAGAGCGACGCCGAGCTGTGTAGCGACCTTTCGTGCGAGGGCACGCTGGTCGTGTCGGACGAAGGGCAGGGCCAGGATCTCTCCACCCTGAATGCCGGCGACATCATCACGATGGAGCTCGCGGACGGGCGGCCGAGTCAGATCCGCGTGGTCCGCCGCGTCTACGACGAGTACTCCAGCCCCGAATGGTGAGCCGGCGCCCGCGCCGGTAGACGACTCAGGCCCCGGAGCCTTCCTCCGGGGCCTTCGTGTCTCTACGCGACGCCGGAGTGAATCGTCACCGTCCCCAGTCCGAGGCCCTGCACCTTCACGGCGCGGAGCCCGACCTCGGCCATGAGCGACGCCAGCTCGGGCGGCGTGAGGAAGCGATCCACCGACTGCGGCAGATACGTGTAGGCCTCGCGATCGCCCGCGACCAGGCCCCCCACCAGCGGCACGATCCGGTGGAAGTAGAGGCGGAACAGACTGTGGAAGCCGGGCAGGCGCGGCTGGCTGATCTCCAGCGCGACGACACGGCCCCCGGGCCGGGTGACCCGGCGCATCTCCGCGACACCCTGGCGGAGGTCGGCGAGATTGCGCAGCAGGAAGGCCGAGGTCACGCACGCGAAGGTGCGGTCGGCGAAGGGAAGGCCGAGGGCGTCCGCCGCCACCAGCCGCACCCGCTCGCCCGCGCCCACGTCCTTCACCTTGCCCCGGGCCTCGCGGAGCATGCCGAGCGAGAAGTCGGCGGCGATGATGTCGCGGTGGGGATGGATCTCGCGCAGCTCCAGGGCGAGGTCGGCGGTGCCCGTGGCCAGATCCAGCGCGGGGCCGTCGGGGCAGGCGATGGTCTGCCGCGCGGCCGCGCGGCGCCAGCCGTGGTGCATGCCGAGCGTCATCAGGCCGTTCATCAGGTCGTAGCGCCCGGCGATGCGCGAGAACATCTCGCTGACGAAGCGCGCCTTGTCCGGGCCCACGCCGACCTCGCGCGGACTCATGCCCAGCGCCCCGCCAGGACCGCGGCCAGGAGAATCACCGCGATGTAGCCGTTGACGTTGAAGAACGCGATGTCCAGGCGCGAGAGGTCGCCCGGCGACACCAGCGAGTGCTCGTAGACGAGGAGCCCGGCCACCGCCACCACGCCCGCCCAGTAGAGGATGCCCAGGCCCATGGTCCAGCCCAGCGCGACGAACGCCGCGACGGTGAGCACGTGGCACGCCTGCGCCGTGCGCAGCGCCGCCGCGATCCCGAAGCGCGCGGGCACCGAGTGGAGCCCCTCGGCCCGATCGAACTCCACGTCCTGACAGGCGTAGATGAGATCGAAGCCCGCGATCCACACGGTGAGGGCGAACCAGAGGAGGAACACGGGCGGGTCGAACTGACCTCGCACCGCGATCCAGCCGCCGGCAGCGGCGATGCCGTCGGTGAAGCCGAGTATCCAGTGGGAGAGCCAGGTGAAGCGCTTCGTGTAGGAGTAGCCCACGAGGAAGAGCCCGGCCAGCGGCGCCAGGGCCAGGCACAGCGGGTTCAGCATCCACGCCGAGACGAGCAGCAGGGCGGCCGCGGCCACCGCCGCCGCGCCCACCTGGGCCGGCGTCAGGAGGCCGGCGGGGAGGTGCCGGCCCCGCGTGCGGGGGTTCTTCGCGTCGATCCACCGGTCGGCGAGCCGGTTCACGGACATCGCGAGCGTGCGCGCCCCGACCATGGCGAGCGTCACCCAGAGGAGCACCCGCCCGCCGGGCCAGCCGTCAGCGGCCAGCACCATCGCGACGTAGGCGAAGGGCAGCGCGAACACCGTGTGCTCGAACTTGATGGCGTCGAGGAAGTGGCGGAGGGCGCTCGTCGCCATGTCAGGAGAGCCCGTATTCCGCCCAGCGCCGCGTCACGCGCTCGCGGATCTCGGGCGTCATGACGATCTCCTCCGGCCAGGGCTGGCCGATGCCGTCGGCCTCGGTCTTCTCGGTGGCGTCGATGCCGAGCTTGCCCCCGAAGCGATGCCGGAGCGCGGAGTGGTCCAGGTCGTCGGCGGGCCCTTCCACCAGGACCAGGTCGCGCTTGGGGTCCACGTTGCCGGTGGCGCGCCAGGCCACCTCGGAGAGGTTCTGCACGTCCACGTGCTCGGAGACGATGAGGATGTTCTTGGCGAGCATCATGAGCCCCAGGCCCCAGAGGGCGAACATCACCTTGCGCGCCTGCCCGGGGTAACGCTTCTTGATCGACACGATCACGAGATTGTGGAACACGCCCTCGGCGGGCATGTTCATGTCGATCACTTCCGGGAGCAGCAGGCGAATGATCGGCAGGAAGATGCGCTCGGTGGCCTTGCCCAGCCAGTAATCCTCCTGCGGCGGGCGGCCGACGATGGTCGTGGGATAGATGGGGCTCTGCCGCCGCGTCACCGCCTGGAGGTGAAAGACGGGGTAGTCGCGCGCGAGGGAGTAATAGCCGGTGTGGTCGCCGAAGGGGCCCTCGACCCGGCGCTCGGCCGGATCCACCCAGCCTTCCAGCACGATCTCGGCCTCCGCCGGCACCTCGAGATCCACCGTCTTGCACGCGACCATCGGCACGCCCGCGCCGCGCAGCCATCCCGCGAACACCATCTCGTCCACGCCCGGTGGGAGCGGCGCCGAGCCCGCATAGATCGACACGGGGTCGCCGCCGAGGGCGATGGCGACCTCCATCCGCGGGTTCCCGCGCTCCTCGGCGACGCGATGATGCTCGGCCGACCCCTTGTGGATCTGCCAGTGCATGCCCAGCGTGCGCTCGTCGTAGACCTGCAGGCGGTACATGCCCACGTTGCGCGCGCGGGTGGCGGGATCGCGCGTGAAGACCATCGGCAGCGTGATGTAGCGGCCGGCGTCGCCGGGCCAGCAGCGGAGCGCCGGCAGGCCGGCCAGGCTGGGGTGGGCCGTTTCCACGATCTCCTGGCAGGGCGCCGAGCGCACGCGCTTGGGGCCGGCCCTGGCGAGATCGAAGAGATCGCCCAGGCGCCGCAGCTTGTCGAAGAGCGTACCCGGCATGCGGAGGTCGAGCAGCTTGGCCACCCGCGCGGAGAGCTCGTTCAGCGCATCCACGCCCAGTGCCGCGGCCATGCGGGCCGGGGAGCCGAAGGCGTTGATGAGCAGCGGCATCGAGAAGCCCTCGACGTTCTCGAAGAGGAGGGCGACGTTGTCATCGCCCGCGCGCTTGGAGACGCGGTCGGTGATCTCGGTGATCTCGAGATCGCGCGACACGGGGACGCTGATGCGCCGGAGCTGCCCGGCCTTCTCGAGATGCGCGACGAACTCGCGGAGGTCGGCGAAGGCCACGACTACTCGTGATGATTGCGCGACGCTCTCGCCATGGCGGGATTATACGCCAGGTGGACTATACTCGTGCCTGACGGCCGCGGGCCGGGCTCATGCGTTGGACCATTCGCGCCAAACTCGTTGCCCTCGTGCTCGCCGTGCTCGCGCTTCTCGCCGCGGGCGCGGGCTGGAGCTTCTGGCTCGACCTCCGGGCCGCGCGCGCCCAGTCGCACGAGGCGCTCCTCGCGGTGGCCCGGGCCACCGCCCACCAGCTCGACACCATGCTCTCGGCCCGCATCGAGGGTCTCCAGACCCTCGCGGGGGTGCGCGTGCTCGACCGGCTGGAGGCGCCCGAGCTGGTCGAGCTGGCCCTGCAGGCCCAGTCCACGCAGCCCTTCGTCGCCGGCTTCCTGATCGCGGCCGCCGACGGCCGCGTGGTCGTGTCGAGCGCGCCCCCCGAGCCGCGGTCCCTGCAAACCCTGGCGAACGACGAGACCTTCCAGGCGGCGTTGAAGTCGCTCGAGGCGCAGGTCGGTGGGCCCCGCCCGGGTCTCCTGGGCTCGGCCCGGGCGGCCCTCATCGTGGCCCCCACCACCGGAGCGCGCGGCCAACCCACGGGCGCGGTCGTGGCCGAGCTGGACCTGGACGCGCTCTCGACCTTCCTCGACGCCACCGCCACGCACGAGGGCGTGACGCTGAGCGTGGTGAGCGGCGACCGCGAGCTCCTCGCCAGCACCAGCCCGACCGGCCCGCTGGTCGGCCGCATGATCGGCGCGGCACGCGAGACGCCGGACCTCATCCGGCTGCGCGACGGCGTGGGGGAATGGACGGCGGAAGACCGCACGCGCTACCTGGCCGGCGCGGCGGGGTTGATCCGCGCGCCCTGGATGGTGGTGGCGGCGACGCCGAGCGCCCAGGCCTACGGGCCGGCCGCGGGTCGCTTTCGGCGGCAGCTCCTCAGCGTGGGCGTGGTGGCCGCGCTGGGCCTTTGCCTGGCGTGGCTCATCGGCCGCCAGTTCGCGACGGCCACGCGCGAGCGCGAGCGGGCCCTCGCCGGCCTCGCCGCCCGCGAGCGCCGCTTCACCGCGCTCACCCAGGTCAACACCGCGCTCAGCCAGGAGCTCGACCTGGCGCCGCTGCTCCGCCACATCACCGAGGCGCTGGCGCGGCTGACCGGCGCCTCCGCGGTGGTGCTGTGGGATGCCGACGCCGACGGCCGGCGGCTGATCCGGCGGGCGTGGACCGTCGATCCCGCGGTGAGCGTGGCGGACATGCCCATGGAGCTGGGCTTCGACCAGGGCGGCACCGGCTGGGTGGCGCGGCATCGCGAGCCGCTCTTCGTCGACGACGTGACCGGCGATGCCCGAATTGCGTCGGTGCGCTGGGCCCGCGAGAACGACCTCCTGGCCTTCGCGGGCGTGCCCGTGCTCTCGGGCGACACGCTCCTCGGCGTGCTCACCCTGAACCTCAAGCGCGGCGCGGCGCTGGGCGAGGATGGGCAGGCGCTCCTCGTGTCGTTCGGCGCGCAGGCCGCCCTCGCGGTGCGCAACGCCCGCCTGTTCGCCGAGGCGCAGGCGCGCCGGCGCGAGGCGGAGTCGCTCGCGGGGCTCGGCCGCGTGCTCGCGCAGACCCTCGATCCCGTGGCCATCGCCCAGGAGATCGCCGACGCCGCCCGCGCCGCCATCGGCACGCACACCGCGGGCCTCTACCGCCTCGACCCGGCGACCGAGGACATCGTCGCGGTGGCCCTCTCGGGGGACGTCGGGCCCACGCAGGGCCGCGGCGTGGTGTTCCCGCGGGGTATCGGCGTGGCGAGCCTGGCCGCGTGCGAGCGCCGGCCGGTGAGCACCCCCAACATGCTCGACGATCCCCGCATCGCGGTCAGCCCCGACGTGCGGGCGCGGATCGAGCAGGCGACCTACCGCGCGGTGCTCTCCGTGCCGCTGGTGGCGCGTGACACCGTGCTCGGCGCGCTCTCCGTGGGCGACGTGGCCGGACGCGTCTTCACCGACGAGGACGTGCGGGTGCTGCAGGCGGTGGCCGACCAGGCCGCCCTCACCCTGGACAATGCGCGGCTCTACGTCGAAGCCACCCGCCGGCGGCGCGAGGCGGAGGAGCTGGCGGGGCTGGCCCGCAGCCTCACCGAGACCCTCGACGTGGCCGCGGTCGGCCGTCACATCGTGGACGGGGTGTGCCCCCTGATGGGCGCCACCTTCGCGCGTCTGCGCCTGCGCGAGCCCGACGGCTCGCTGCGCGCGGTGGCGTGGGCGGGCGAGGGGCCGGACTTCGTGGGCGCCCGCCACACGCTGCCGCCGGGGGCCGGCATCGCCGGCCGGGCGGTGATGGAGGGCAAGTCGGTCTGGGTCGCCGACTTCGCGACGGACTCCCGCACCGTGCTCACCGACGGGCTCCGGCAGTACAGCGCCCGCAGCGACTCGCGCGCGGTGCTGGGCGTGCCCCTCCGGGTGCGGGGCGAGATCATCGGCGCCCTCACCGTGGGGGACCGCACCGGGCGCACGTTCGGGCCCGCCGACATCGCGCTCGCCGAAGCCTTCGCGGACCAGGCGGCGCTGGCGCTCGACAACGCGCGCCTCTACGAGGAGACGCGCGAGCGGCTGCGCGCCCTCCAGGACACGCAGGCCCAGCTCGTCCAGGCCGCCAAGCTCTCCGCGGTGGGGCAGCTCGTCTCCGGCGTGGCCCACGAGCTGAACAATCCCCTGTCCGTCGTCATCGGCCACGGCCAGCTCATGCTCTCCCGGCATCCCACGCCGGAGATCCGCCGCCCGGTCGAGCTCATCGTCTCCCAGGGTGAGCGCATGGCGAAGATCGTCCAGGGCCTGCTCCTCTTCTCGCGCCAACGCGCCACCGTGCACGGGGCGGTGCGGCTTCCCGAGATCGTCGAGCAGACCCTCTTCCTGCGCGCGGCCCAGCTCCGCCTGTCCAGCATCGACGTGAGCACCGAGCACGCGCCCGACCTGCCGCCCGCCGCGGGAGACGCACATCAGCTCCAGCAGGTGATCCTGAACCTCGTCCTCAACGCCGAGCAGGCCATCCTCCAGGCGCGCGCCGAGCGGCAGAAAAACGGGGTCGAGGAGACGCGGCCGCGCGATCGCATCACCGTGCGCACCCGCCTCGACAAGGCGGAGGGCCGGGACTGGGTACGCATGGAGGTCGAGGACAACGGCCCCGGCATCCCGCCCGACGTGCTCCCGCGCATCTTCGAGCCGTTTTTCACCACCAAGGCGGTGGGGCAGGGGACCGGGCTCGGGCTCAGCGTATCCTACGGCATCGTCGAGCAGCACGGCGGCCGCCTCGACGCGGAGAGCGCGCCCGGGCGCACTCTCTTCACCGTGCTCCTGCCCCGCTACGTCGAGTCGGGCGTGGGCACCCGTCCCGCGGCGCCCACGACGGCGCGGCCGGTCGGTGCGGGGCGGGCCGCCCTCGTGGTGGACGACGAGCCCGCCATCGTCGAGCTCGTGGTGAGCGTGCTCGAGCGGAGCGGCTGGCGTGTCGACGTGGCGGGCGGGGGGCGCGCGGCGCTGGACAAGGTCCGGAGCACCCGCTATGACCTGGTCGTCTCCGACATCCGCATGCCCGACGGCGACGGCGAGGAGTTCTACCGGGCCGCGGTGGCGGTGCAGCCGTCGCTCGCCGACGTCTTCATCTTCGTCACCGGCGACACCGCGAACCCCAACGCGTGGGATTTCCTGGAAGCGGCGAGCGCGCCGGTGCTCGAGAAGCCGTTCAAGCCGCTCGATCTGCTCGCGGCCGTCGAGCGGTTGTGCGGCTGATCGCCCGGCGCGCGCTCCACCCTTGACTTCGCGCCGCGCCATCGGGTAGATGAGGGCATGACCAAGGCCGATCTGGTCGCCGCGATGGCGAAAGCATCGGGCGGCTCGAAGGTGTCCTCCGAGAAAGCCCTCGAGACCTTCGTGATCGGCGTCTACGATTCCCTGCGGCGCGGCCGGCGCGTGACGATCGGCGGCTTCGGGACGTTCATGGTGAGCCGCCGCGCCGAGCGCAACGGGCGCAACCCGCGCACCGGCAAGGCCATCCGCATCCCCGCCAAGAAGGTCCCGCGCTTCAAGCCGAGCCGCGCCCTGAAGGCCGCCCTTCAGTAGGCCGCGCCCGGCGCGTCCGGCCTGATCGGAGGCGCGCTTGCCTTGACACCCCGAAAGCCCGGCACGTACAATGGCCGTCGCTGCTGGGGGATCGTCTAATGGTAGGACGCCAGGTTCTGGCCCTGGTAATGGGGGTTCGAGCCCTCCTCCCCCAGCCATTTTTTCGAGACGCACGCGGTAGACGCACGGCCGGCCCCATCGTCTAGTGGTCTAGGACACGGCCCTCTCAAGGCTGAAACACGGGTTCGAACCCCGTTGGGGCCACCACCGTCGGTGCAAGGTCGGGCGGGAGCAGGCGGAGGTAGTTGCCGCTCCCTCTGAATGCGTACCGGCGCTCACCGTTCACCACGACCGGCTCGAGCATGAGCAGCGTCCCGTCGAGCAGCTTCCGCAGCATCTGCCGAGCCTGGCTCACGTGGCCGTCGAGGAGCGCGCGCACGTCGGCGCCGTAGCCCCGCAGCGTCGTGCGGAGTTTCTCGGGGTCGAGCGCCGGCGCCGGTGCGGCGAGCGCCGCGAGCTCGGCCTCCACCGCGGCCTTGCGCGTCTTGTCCGCCTGGACGCGCGCGCGCAGCTCGTCGAGCAGCCCGTCGCCGTCGAGATACGCGTCGAGCCCACGCTGAATTCGGCGCTCCAGGGTAGCCCACTCCTGCTCGAGGGCGGCCCGTCGCTCGCCCATGCCGGCTCTCTGCGCGAGGAGACGCGGCAGGGCGAGCTCGATCGCCTCGCTGAGGATCCCATCGTCGAGCTTCTCGGCGATCGCTTCGAGGATGGTCAGGAGATTATGGTCGGCCACGCACCTGTAGCGGCTGGCGGCCAGCATTGTTACAACCCATTATGCTCGTGCTATGCCATTTCCCCCGGACGCGCCGGCAAGGGTGCGGGCTAAAGTCGAGGCTGGTCGACTGCCCCTCGAGTCTCCCAGGCGGATGTGGGCCGGGCATGGCACCCACAAGGTGTGCGACGGTTGCAGCGAGCCCATCCCGCCGTCGCATGTTGAGTACGAATTCGTATTGGCTGATGGCCGCACGTTCCACTTGCATCTCGGCTGCGCGAGCCTCTTGGAAGCCGAGCGTCGCCAGCGGGCTCATGTCTGAGAGATGCCCACGAAGCCCCGTGCCGCGCCTCCATCCGACGTCGCCCCGAAGCGGACCCCTACCCATCCCGTCCAGGTCGAGCTGAGCGAGGCCGACTACCTCGCACTGCTGAAGGCGGCGCCGAAGCAATCCGCCGTGGGCAGGCGCCTGGTGGGTCTACCACTTCACCGACTCCCACCCTGAGGGACTGGCCCTCCGCGCGCTCGCGCTGGTCAACGCCCCGCGCGCCCTGCCTGCGATCGAGCGGGCACTCAAGGGGACCAAGGCCAAGGCAGCCAAGGCGCGGTAGAACGTTCATCGCGCCGCGTGCGGCGAGCCCGGCATCATGGGAGCTGTCGAGCGCGCGGGCCGCCGCCCGCTGCACCGCGGCCCATGCCGTCGCCGCCACGCCAAGACCCCGTCGATGGAGTATGCGATTCCGAGCCATGTTGCACGGCCTGGTATTTGGATGTAGTGCTCACGGCGTCAAGCGCAGCCGAGTGATCGTGCGGCGCGCTGCCGACGGGCTTAGCCGATGAAGCATCTGCGGCGTATAGCGAAGATTCCTAAATCCGCGGCACGACAGACTGAACGGGAACTTTGCGGACGGCCCAACGATGCAGACTTCGCTCCCTTGCTTGCAACGTTCGCAGCGCATTCATGGCTGGTGACGCAAATAGTTTCGCCACATGCCACTACTGACTTACTTCACCGCGGCATCCGTGGCCGCCGTGAGCAGACCTTCGAGCCGCGTCGTCGCTTCGGGGTTTGTCGGAGCACCGTGTCGTCCATAGATGCTGCCCAGGTACTGCGCCGAGTTGTAGCTCAAGAACACCTTGCTGCTCGCGTCTTCCCACACGAGCGCCTTGAGCGGCAGGTCAATCGCAAGCGTGGGATGCTTAATGAACACCGGCGTGCCGAGGCGCGGGTTACCGAATACCAAGACGGTCGATTTGGGCATCTTCAAGCCGAACGACTCGCCGGCGGCCGCATGGTCGAGTCTTGTAAAAATAATGAATCCTCGCTCCTTTAGTGCTGCCTCCAGTCGGTCGAGCGTCTCACTCACAGGGTAGGCGCTTGGCTTAGTAATAAGCCCCTCAGCTGCCCGAGCAGACACCGCGCTCGCCAGCAGTAAAACGACAGCGAAAGCGAATACTCTTAGATATGTCACGAACTGTCCCATGCGCATCTCCTTTTAGCGGACCTGGCGGGGTCTGCCGGCTCGCGGCTTCGTTCACCGCGCCGCGCCTACAGCGGCCTTATCCTCAAGCGCCGGTCCATCACTCGATCACCTGGTCCGCCCGCGCCAGGAGCGACGGCGGAGCCGTAGGCCTTAGTGATCTTCGGAGGCAAATCGCGATTCAGGGCCGTGATTCCTCGCGACTAAGTCGCGCAATCTCATCCGCCGCGATCGGGCCGATCATTTCGAGTGCCGCCTGTTGAATCGAGCGGGCGCCCGGCTCGGCCAACGACGCGGCAAGCTCCCTGATCAACACTGACTGGAGGAGCTGAGCCATTGGCGAGGACGTCTGGGAAGCGTCCTCTTCGCGCTGCAGACGGGCCTGGAGCTCGGCAACGAGCCCCGGCACGTCGGAGCGTGGAAGTTCCCACGGGTCTGGAGGCTTGATTTCTACCACCAGCCCAGGTACGTCGGGGCGTGGAAGTATCCACGGTATGTCGTACGTGAGAACCAGCCTCGATCCATCCATCCACGGCACCTCGGAGAGGGTGAGGTAGGAGACGCGTCCGCGGTTGCCGACATTCCAGACCGAGAACGTCACATGTCGTACGCCGGCTGCGAGCTGCGACTTGACGAACGTCGTGACGTCAATCGGGAAGGGGAGCCCGTCCCACACCGGCCCGAACAGCCGATTGGAAATGGTCAAATCGCTCGCGGCTAGCGTTGACCCGCTGGCAAAGCCGTGTAGCTCATAGCCGCCGCCCTCGACTCCTCCCGCCGACTGGAGGCTCAGCTGGGCTGACGCGATCGGGAACTGAGCGTTGGCAGAAAGCCCCCCGAGATCGAACACCACGGCGCACCGGCGCATCCTGCCGGTTTCCGCGCCGGGCGGGTCCGCACCGACCTTGATGCCCGGGCTGGACTCCCCGCCAGGTGGGAAGAGCTCGTAGTAGTTGGGGGAGTCGGGCTCTTGGCGCTCGACGCCGTACATCTCTGAGACCGCATGGAGCGTCAGCATGCGTTGCATGGAGGGCCCGGTTCCGGCCCGTTCGCCGCCGCGCGAGCCTTCGGGGAAAGGGAGTGCCCACGGGTCCGGGGGTCTCATCTCCACTACCAGCCGCGGCACGTCGTGGAGCGCGAGTGCCCACGGGACTTCGAGCGTAATGACCAGTTTCGTTCCCCTGTCCCGCGACGCGAGGCTGTAGCTCTGGAATCCGACGTCGGCCACGTTCCAGATCGAGAAACCTATATACCGTGCGCCGGCGCCCACCTGCGACGCGACGAACGTGGTGACATCCGTCGACGGAGCCACAGCGGCCAGCCGGTTGGAAACGGCCAGATTGTCCAGCGTCGCGGTCGGCCCGCCGACGAATCCGTGCAGCTCATAGTGGCCGCCCCCTCTTCCTGCAAAGGCCCAGAGGGTCAGCTGGACCGACACCATCATCAGGGGGTGCATGCCTTCGAACGACTGAAGATCAAACACGACGGCGCAGCGGCGTTCGCGGTCGTCCTCGTAAACCCCCACTTGCATGCCCGAGGACTCCTTCGGCGTAACGAGGGCGTCAAAGACGCCGTCCCCATTCATGTCGATGCCGTACATCTCCGAGACCGGAGGGACGTAGTACGTCACGCGCTTCATGGAGGACTCCTTGTCAGATTAGCGAGGACTGCGCGCGGCGGAAAGAGCCGGGTCAGAGCATCCGGATCGCTCCCGATGTCTGAGGAACGACTCCATCACTCGATCACCTGATCCGCCCGCAGCAGGAGCGAGGGCGGGATCGTCAAGCCGAGCGCCTTGGCCGTCTTGAGATTAATGATCAGCTCGAACCGCGAGGGCTGCTCGATGGGGAGCTCCCACGGCTTCGCGCCTCGGAGGAGGCGATCGACGTACCGCGCAACATCCCGAATGAGCAAAAGTAAGTGCGGGGAGTAGGCCAGGAGCGCGCCAGAGCTTGCGAATGCGGGGTGCGGGCCCACGCTGGGCATGCCATGCGCAAGCGCGAAGTCGACGATCCGCTGCCGGTTGGCTAGGATGAACGCCTCCGGAACCAGCGAGATGGCATCTGTCGGCTCGCGGGTCAGGGCTCCGAGCTCTCGCTCCAGATCGACGACGGTCCGGATCTGGACTGGACGGACCCCAATCCCGAGCCGGGGCGCGGCGGCGCGCGCGCGCTCGAGCCACGGGCCGGCAGCCGGGTTATCCGGATTCACGAGGAACGCCACGCGCACGACCTTCGGCGCGGCCTCCTTTAGCAGTTCGAGCACCTTGATCCCGAGTTCGTCCACGAGGAAGGACACGCCCGTGATGTTGTTCTCGGGCCGCGCCAGATTCGTCACGAGTCCGTACCGTATCGGATCACCGTGACCCACCATGACGACAGGAACCGCATCCGTCACCTTTCGGATCGCCTGGGTAGTTGGTGTCTGGCTGCTCAGGATGACCTCGGGATTTAGCCGGAGCACGTCCTCGATGAGCGCGGGTAACCGGCTGTACTGACCCTCCGCCGAGCGGTACTCGATCACGATATTGCGGTCCCTGGCCCACCCAAGGTCGCGCAGCGCGTCTTCGAGCTCCTTCACGAGCGTGGGACTCAGCGGGTTCGCCGAGATGTAGGCTATCCGGCGCATCTGTTGCGCCGCAGCAGCGAGCGGCGCGGCCAGAATGCCAGCGCTTAGGACACTGAGGAACGCGCGACGCTTCATGCGGGCCCCTCCTTCAACATCGCCAGCGCGGCGTCCAGGAGGCGCGGATGTAACATCGATGGGCGCACCGCCCATCAGTGGCGAGCCTACCACGAGCACAGCCCGGCTATGCGACCCCAGCTTCTCGCGTAGCGGCAGGGGCGCGCCGTCGAAGCCGTGAATAGGGTGGCCGGGCATGCAGATCGCCTCCCTGATCGTCAACGGTCTGATGCTGCTGCGCGCGCTGATGGTGCCTGCGGCACCCGGTGCGACGCCGGCGCCCGCGACGGCACCGCCGGCTGTCGTGTCCCTCTGGCACGCCGCGGACATGGCCGCGCCGGACCCCCACCCGGTCGCGCTCGTGCACAACGAGGACTCCTAGCCCCACGACGCGGCCGCTGCCCGGTGAATAGCGCCGGGCTCCTGGAGACGGCCAGCCCGGCGGGCATACCCCTACCCGGCCCGGCAGGAGATCGCCCGAGGAAGCCCGAAGATTCAGCGGGGGCGCCGAGGGCCGTGAGGCTGGGAGCGGCCGGAGGGCGGCCTCGTCCGCCCGACCCAGGGGGCGGGTCGATCCCCAGCCCGTTACACGGAATGGGGCCATGGGTGGATCAGCTCCAGGCCGGGGCGGGCATCGGCCGGATACACCGGAGCCCGGAATCGTTCACGTTGGCAGCGAGGCGCGAGGGGCCGAGGTCGCGCTCCTGTGGCCCCACACCACTCGGCGAGATGCGGGCCGCGTCCTCTGCCAGGCGCACCGTCCGCGTCGTCATCGGCGGACCGGACTGCCCGTCATCGAGCGATGAGGGGAACGGAATCGTCTCGGTCACGGAGGGCCAGAACACCGCCCACGGGGAGCGCACCACGGGCACCGCCTCGCCACGCGGGTCGCTCCAGTCGGGGAATCCCGCACGCTGTCAGCGCTCATCTCTTAGAGCTCCTCATCGTGAAAGTGAGCAATCCTCGCCGCCGTCAGAGTGGTTGTATTGGTCCGGCAAGGTCGTCGGCCGTGGCCCACGGCGACCGCACAACGCGCGTGGAAGGTTAGGCTCTCCGCGCCGGCGAGAAGGAGACGAACCGCCGACACGGTCCCGGCCCGAGCCCAAGGCCGCCACCATCGCTACACCACCTTCGCGTGCTTCAGGGCGGGGTCGTGCGAGAGATTCAGAAAATCCAGCGCCATGCTCGCTGCCGGGTATGGGCAGCGGATGATCTTAGGGCGCGCCAACGACAGCTTGTCGAGCGCGTACTGGATCTCGTTCTGCGCGTCCCTGAGGGACGTCGCCTCGTAGACGATCTCGCGGCCGCGCTGGAAGAGTGCCTCCATGTCGCGCTGGAGCTGCTGAGCGAGGGCCTGGGCTTCCTGCGGGGAAGCCTGGTCGAGAAACGTGGCCCGCATGAGGCCGGGCGGGGTGGTCGTCATGTCGCTCAACCCTCCAGAGTGGCCGCCATACGGGCGGCAAAGGTGGGATGGTTCACCACGTCACGCAGCAGCGACACTTCGTCGATCGGAGGATTCGCCGCCGGAGGCGATGGCCCGCGAGGCTTTTCACAACGTCTCGTACTTCCCCGGGACCCTAGATCCCCTGAGGTCGGCCTCCGAAGTCGGGACGGCTCAGCGCGGCCCGTCGTCGATGAGCCGATCGACCTGCAGCAGGACCGCCTCCGGGATGGCCAGGCCGAGCGCCCTCGCCGTCTTGCGGTTCAGGCTCAGCTGGAACCGGTTCGTCTGCTCGACGGGCAATTCGGCCGGGCGTGCGCCCCTCAGGATCTTGTCGACCAGCCGGGCCGCCTGGCGTCCCATCTCGAGCCGGTCGGCGCCGTAGCTGGCCAGGGCACCGCGCTCCACGTAGAAGTGGCTGTGGAACATCGTGGGTATCGCCGCTCGGGCCGCAGCCTCCAGGATGAACCCGGGGATGTTCAGCGAGTGGAGTCGGGGCGACACAATGCCGTCCACGGTTCCCTTCCGGACCGCGCCGATGACCGCCTGCGCCTCGTCCTGGGTCCGCACCGGGCGCTCGACCAAGGTGAGGCCGAGACGGTGGGCGGCGTCGCGGTGCGCGCGTACGAGATCGGGGCCGAGGACATTCGCGGCGTCGTAGACCAGGAGCACGCGCTTGAGGCCCGGCACGATGTCGCGGAATAGCTCAAGGCGCTTACCCACCAGGGCGAGGTCGATATCCGCGATGCCGGTGACGTTGCCGCCGGGGCGCGCGAAGCTCTTCACCAGCCCGGCCTCGACCGGGTCGCTTCCCCCGACGAAGACGATGGGAATCCGATCGGTGGCTAGGCGAGCGGCCTTGGCCGCGCTGATCGTGTCGCCGGCGACGATCAAGTCGACACCGAGCCTGACCAGGTCGCGGGCCGCTGCCGGCAGTTCGGAGGGATCGCCCTGGGTGAAGCGCACGCCGATGGTGAAATCCCGTTCCTCGTGGTAGCCGAGCTCCTGCAGCCCGTTCCGCAAGCCGACGATCAGCGTCGTGGGCCCCCACGACTCCGTGAGCGCGCCGATCCGGAGGGGGCCAGACCGCTGGGCTTCCGCCACGCCGGCCATCGCCCACGCGATGGCCAGCACGAGCCCGAGGACGAACAGAGGAGGAGGCGGGCGCGTCATCGCGGGCGCGTCATCGTGACCATGGCGGCGCCGGTTCGGTCAGCAGGGCCGCAAGAAGCGCTCGAGCGTGGCCGCCACCCCACTCGCGCGGGCCGATGGCTAATGCGACCACGCGCCCATCGCGGTCAATCAGGAACGTGGCGGGCAGACCGATCACCCCGTACTGAGCGGCGATCGCGCCCTCCGGATCCAGCACGTACCGGAAAGCTGAGGCCGATCTCCCGGACGTAGTGTGCGATCGTCTCCCGGCGTTCCCGGGCGTTGACCCCGACCACGGCGAGTCCCCGGGAACCGAGTTCGCGGTGCAGACGCTCCAGCACGGGTAGTTCGGGTCGGCACTCGACGCACCAGGTCGCCCAGAAGTTCACGAAGACGACCCTGCCATGGAGCGCGGCGAGCGAGACCGGCCGCGTGTCGAGCGTGGGCCCGCGGAAATCTGCCGGCATGGTGCCAGACGGATATCGCACGAGCCGCAGCGGCTCCATCAACGACGGCAGGTCCGCGCCGAGGGCCGAGCACGGCGCGACAATGAGCAGCACCAACGCCCACCATGGCCACCGGCGAGCTCGCCGTGGCACCGGGCAGACAGACGTGCCCGTCACGGCTTGCCGACGACCTCGCGGATGCCGTTGAGGACGGTGTCGCTGTACACGGTCGTCGTGCTCGGATTGTCGATAACCCATTTCTTCCGGATCACGCCCTGGGGGTCAATCAGGAAGAACGTCCGGGTCGCGGTCATCGTCTTCTCCCTGAGGATGCCGTAGGCGGCGATGACCCTGCGCTCGGCGTAGTCGCTCAGCAGCGGGTACGGGAGCTTCAGCGACTCCGCGAAGGCCTGCTGCGAGAACGTCGAGTTGGCGCTGACGCCGAGGATCTGCACGTTCAGGGCTTCGAACGCCTGGTGGTTGGCCTTCCTGGCCAGCAGGTTGGCCGTTCAGGTGGGATGGAAGTCTCCGCCGTAGAACTCGAGGAATACCCACTTCCTGCCTCTGAAGTCGGCCAGTCCGATGTCGACGCCGTTCGTGCTTGGCAGCTTGAAGTCCGGAGCCGGTTCGCCCACCTCCACCGCCGCGGCCGTCGGCGGGTCGGCGGCCGCCGCGAGCGCCGCCACCATCGTTCCCAGTAGGACCGTGCCAATGATTCGTCTGCCCACGACTCTCATGCGTGACCCCTTTCCTACCCTGGATGCCGCCGGTGAGTCCGACGGTAGATCGACCCCAGGTAGAATCTGAATACATACTAAGGTGCCCTCATATAATCTGTGGTTATGGAACTCGACGCCCGGCTGCGGGCGTTCGCCGCCTTCGCGCGGCGCCGCTCGTTCTCCGCGGCCGCCCAGGAGCTCCGTATCAGCCAGCCCGCGGTGTCCAAGCACATCGCCGACGTGGAGCGTCGGGTCGGGGTGAAGCTGGTGGTGCGCCGGCCGCGGGGCAGCGCGCTCACGCCCGCTGGCGAGTACCTGGCGAACCACGTGCTTCGCGCCCAGGCCCTGCTCGTCCACGCCGTTCGCGGCGTGGGCGAGTTCCGGGAGCGGCTCGTGGGCTCGCTGACGATCGTCGCCGGCGGCGTTCCCGCCACGTACCTGCTGCCGGAGATCGTCATCGCGTTCCAGCGCGCTCACCCCGACGTCCGCGTCACCATCCTGCCAGCAGCGTCGGCGCCCACGATGGACGCGCTGCGATCGCATCGCGCCGAGTTCGGGGTCGTGGGCGGCTTCGCGGCGGCGCCCGAGATCGAGGCGGAGCCGCTCGTCGAGGAGAAGATCCTGATCGTGGGGCCGCCGGCGCTCGCCGGCCGAACGATTTCGCGGCGGCAGGCGGAGGCGGCGACGTGGATCTCGCCTTACGAAGGCTCGGCGGCCCGCGCGGCCGTGGAGGCGGCGTGGGCTGACGCCGGCATCGTGCCGGGCCGCCGCCTGGAGCTGCCGACCTGGGAGTCGGTGAAGCTCGCGGTGGCCCGCGGTCACGGCCTGGCCGGGTGCAGTCAGTTCACCGTCGAGCGCGAGTTGCGGGAGGGCTCGCTGGCCGTCGTGCGGCTACGCGGCTGGAAGGTGCGTCGGACGATCTCCATCGTCCGACATCGAGATGCCGAGCTGACGCCCTCGGCGCGAGCGTTCGTGGCGATGCTCCGCGCGCGATGGGGCCAGAGCGAGAGCAAACCCCGTCGCAAGCGCGTGTAGCGCGTGTCGGTCTCAGCGGAGCGCGGTCTTTCAACCTCTGCAGCACGTCGAGATCCCCCTTCGGGAGGCGGAAGTGTTCCGCGTCCTGCCGATCACCGACGTGGCGCCGAGGGCCGTCCACGCTTCGACTTGCTGATCCATCCGGCCTCGTCGTGACCGGCCAGGCGGATGCGGCCCTCCACCAAGTCGGTCTGGCGCTGAGGGAAGATCAGGGTGCCGGTGGCCAGGATGATCCGGTCGGTGACGGCCGCGAGATACCGCCATCAGCGTCAACGGCTCGTGGACCACGCTCTCGTGCGAGTAGGCGACCAGCGAGGGTTGGAGTGAGCGCATGGATTGGCACCGAGCACATGGTCGGCTGACGGCGTCGAGTATGACATCGGCCCCTTCTTGGGCCCGTTGGCGCCGTCACGGACACCGGGAGCCCTGCTTCGACGCTTCGACGGCGTGCTACGGGCGGGCTGAGTCTTCTGTGCCTGGAGTGAGGAGCGACGCCGGAAGGGGACCGGCCGGCCGTCTTCCCGATCGAGCAAGCTGAAGTCGCGGATGACGCGTGGCAGCCTG
>DATEDO010000090.1:0-36650 GCA_035281625.1 Candidatus Methylomirabilota bacterium | reverse complement strand
GCCCGGCATGCCACCACCATCCCCCCGCCGCCAGGCCGAGGAGCACCACGACTGCCGCGATCGCCGGCGCGGCGCGTCCCCGCAGGGCCGTCACTTCCGCTCGAACGGGAAGATGCGCCTCCAGTCCTTCTGCATGCTGATCACCCTCCAGCCGTTCTGCTTGGCCAGCGCGAGCAGGGCGTCGCTGAAGGTGCCGATCTTCGACTGGGCATCGTACGCCCACTCGCGGGCGGCGTCGTCGTGTCGCACCAGCATCATCAAGCGCGTGCCGCCGCCCGCCTGGGTCCACTCCAGCATCTGCTGGTCGCCGTCAGAGTTGCCGAACGCCGCGATGGGCCGGCGGCCGATGTGGGAATGGATGCCGACGGGCTTGCCGGCCTTGTCGTCGATGAAGTCGAGCTCGGGCAGGCGCATGAGCTTCGGCGCGCCGCCCCCGGCCTCGTATCTGGTCTTGATCCTGCTGCCGACGACCTGCTCCGGTGGGATACCGTAGACCCGTTCGACCCAGGGACGCATGAAGTCGATGCCGCCCCCGGAGACGATGAAGGTCTTGAAGCCGTTGGCGCGGAGATACGCCAGCAGCTCGAGCATCGGCTGATACACCATCTCCGTGTAGGGTCGTCCCGTCTTCGGGTGGCGGGCCGTCGTCGTCCACTCCTTCACGACTCGCTCGAACTCCTCGGTCGTGATGTCCGCGTGCGTGGCCATGACGATCTCACCGATGGCCCGCTGGCCCCCGGCCAGGGCGGCATGCAGGTCGCCCTTCAGCACAGAGGCGAACGGCTCCTTGTCCTTCCACTCGGGGTTCTGCGGCGCGAGCGCCTTCACGCGGTCGATCGCGAAGGCGAGCTGGAAGTACATGGGCTGCTCCGCCCAGAGCGTGCCGTCATTGTCGAACACGGCGACACGCTCGGGCGGCGGAACGAAGTCGGGGCCACCCGCTCTCGTTACCTTCGCGACGAACTCCCGGACGGCCTTCTTCGAGGGCCCCTCGTTCCAGGACGGCAGCGCGTCCTGGGCCTGGGCCCCCGACACGGCGGTCGCCAGGGCGACCGCCGCGAGAATGGTGAATGCCCGCTGACGTCCCATCGTGCGTCTCCTATCGACTGGGCGTCTCCTTCATCTTTTCCAGGACCTCGTCCAGGTTGAACGTCGCCGCCTTCTGACGCTGGGGGTAATCCTTGAAGGTCGTCAGGAAGTTCGCGACGTAGGCCTGAGCGGGCACGAGCAGGAATACATGGTCCATCACCCAGTCATAGTAGGTATTCGACGTGATGTCGGCGCGCTCGTAGGGATCGGTCCGCAAGTTGAAGATCTTGGGGATGCGCAGGTTCACGAAGGGCTCCGCCCAGATACGCAGGGTACCCGTCGCCCGCTGCTCCATGAACACCATCTTCCAGTTGTCGTAACGCAGCGCCGTCACCTGCTGATCGTCGTTGACGTAGATGAACGATTCGCGAGGGCTCTTCGGCGCCTGCCCGGTCAGATAGGGCAGGAGGTTGTACCCGTCCAGGTGGACCTTGTAGGTCATGGCCCCGACCTGATGACCCCGGAGCAGCTTGTCCGTCACCTGCGCGTCACCGGCGACGGCGAGCAGGGTCGGCAGCCAGTCGTGATGGGCGACCATCTCGTTGGAGATCTGCCCGGGCTTGATCCGCCCGGGCCAGCGCACCAGGGCCGGCACCCGGTACGCGCCCTCCCAGTTCGTGTTCTTCTCGCTGCGGAACGGCGTCATCGCGCCGTCGGGCCAGCTGTTCATGTGGGGGCCGTTGTCCGTGCCGTACATGACGAAGGTGTCGTTGGCGATGCCGAGGTCGTCCAGCGCCTTGAGCACCTGCCCCACGTTCTTGTCGTGGTCGATCATGGTGTCGTGGTACGGGCTCTGGAAGCGCCCCGCCTGCCCCAGGCTCCCCGGCTTGGTGTGGGTCCGGAGGTGCATGTGGGTCGTGTTGATCCACACGAAGAAGGGCTTGCCGGCGTTCTTCTGGCGCGTGATGAAGTCGATCGCCCGGGCGACGATGTCGTCGTCGACGGTCTCCATCCGCTTCTTGGTGAGGGGGCCGGTGTCCTTGCACACCTGCCGGCCCATCCGGCCGAAGCGCGGATCGACGGTGGCGTCGTCCGTGTTCGACGCCTTGCAATCCATCACGCCCCGCGGTCCGAACCGGGCACGGAAGGCCGGGTCCTTCGGGTAGTCGGGCAGCTCCGGCTCTTCCTCGGCGTTCAAGTGATACAGATTGCCGTAGAACTCGTCGAACCCGTGCACCGTCGGGAGGAACTCGTTGCGGTCGCCGAGATGGTTCTTGCCGAACTGTCCGGTGGCGTACCCGAGCGGCTTGAGCAGGTCCGCGATGGTAGGATCTTCCTTCCGCAGCCCCAGGGTGGCCCCCGGCAGGCCGACCTTGGTCAGGCCGGTGCGGAGCCCCGATTGGCCGGTGATGAACGACGCCCGGCCCGCCGTGCAGCTCTGCTCGGCGTAGTAGTCCGTGAACATCATGCCTTCCTTCGCGATCCGATCGATGTTGGGGGTCTTGTAGCCCATCACCCCGTGCGAGTAGGCGCTGATGTTGGACTGCCCGATGTCGTCGCCCCAGAAGATCACGATGTTGGGCTTGGCCTGCGCCTGCGCCTCGGCGGGGCCGAGGGCGACCCAGCTCGCCAGCGCGGCGAGAGCCGTGACCGCGCAGCTTCTCCAGAACCGCCAGCGTGTCGTCGGCATTGTTCCCCTCCTTTTGTTGGCTGAGGTCAGAATCTCGCGTAGACGCGCAGGCCCGCCACGATCGCGGTATCCACGCTCTCGAGGCGAGTGCCCGAATCGTTAAGCATCTTCTTGAGACCCGGATCGATGATCTGGAGATCGAGGGTCGCGTTCAGCGCCGGCGTGATCGCGAAGTTGTAGTAGAGCTCCACCGCATCCTCTCGGTCGAGGCCGAGGCCGAGCGTCCGGCGCAGGAAGGGCACGAACTGGTTGCTGAACTCGGTGCGCGCCCAGCCGATTCCGAAGCTGTCGCGCGGGCGGCCGGGCACGATGCCGTTTCCGCTGACTCCGACGTTGTAGGCGTACTTGACCGGATTGGGATTGCCGTCGGAGGCGCCGAACCGGAAGAAGACGCCGAGCCCGCGCGCCTGATCGCCCCCCGGATGCCAGACGTACTGATCGAAGTTGTAGTAGACGGACCAGGTGTCGTCCTTGCGCTCCGCCGGCTGGACGGAGCCGAGCAGGCCCGGGAAGAAGCGCTCGATGATGCGCCGGAGCACCGGGCCGGGGTCCTGCAGCCGCGGAAACCGCTCGAAGGCGAGCGCGCGGGCGAGGTTCACTGGATCCTGGTTGATCGACAGGTGATTCTTGTTGCTCCAGCCGAAGCCGACCAGTTGATGGCCGACCAGGCCGAACGGTTTGATGGTGACCCGGGCCTCCGCCGAGATCAGCACGCCGTCGTCGAAGGCCTCGCTGATGTCATTGTTCTTCGGGGTGCCGCTGGGGTCGACGACCCCCACCGTCAC
This sequence comes from Candidatus Methylomirabilota bacterium, assembly GCA_035281625.1. GTDB lineage: Bacteria > Methylomirabilota > Methylomirabilia > Rokubacteriales > CSP1-6 > DASRWT01. The sequence continues at coordinate 33,146 of DATEDO010000090.1, read as the reverse complement.
GATGGCGCCCTCCCACGGCAGGATGACGAGACTCCCCCCGTAGGCCGAGAACGGGAACAGCGAGAGCGTCATGTTGACGCCGAGCGCGGTGTTCAGGAAGTTCGAGTGGAATCCGTGGGCGAAGGCGTTCGCATCCCCCTCGAGCGTGTAGAGCTTCCCCACCACGATCCCGAACTTCGGGCTGAAGAACTGCATGAACGTGAGATTCATCAGCACGGTGGCGTCGTCACCGAGGTCGGGGACGAGGGCGGCGAAGTTCGGCGGGATCACCGCCCCCGCGTCCTTGTTCACGCTCTCGCCGAAGCCGCTCATGGCGTAGACACGGAAGAAGCCGCCCGGCCAGAGACCGGCCTTGCCGGTGTCGACGTTCAGCGTGTACTCCGCGGTGCCCCAGAATCCCGCGTCTTCGTCCCGCCCGCCGCTCATCACTCCCTGCGGAATCGCAAGGAGGTCGACGTCGAGCACGATGCCCTTCTTGCCCAATTGGTCGCGGAACCCGCCCCAGTCGCCGGTGAGCCGGGGCCGGGACCAGAAGTCCCCGCCCCACGTCGCCGGAATGTCGACGGGCTGGGCGGCGGCAAAGCCCGTGGTGAGGAGAACGAGCAACATCGCGGCCAACGCAACCGCGGTGATCGCGAGCGCAATGGACACGTCCGCCAGGCGGCTTCGCCCCACGGCGCCATTGCGCCATGAGCCGTGGCCGGTGCGACATCCGACCTTGGTCGTAGGGAGATTACCCGCCCTGGGGCGCGGCGGAGATGGTGCGAGAGGGGGGAGTTGAACCCCCACGGGTTGCCCCACTGGATCCTAAGTCCAGCGCGTCTCCCAGTTCCGCCACTCTCGCATTCGTGACCGCGCGACCGACTCCGGAGGGAGGGCTCGTGAGGCGGGGAACGGCCTCAAGAATAGCATGGGGCGGTTCGGGCGCCGGGCCCCTAACCCGCGGGGCGCCGCAGGATGAAGTTGACGGGCTTGAGCGACATCACGACCTCGCCGTGCTGATTGAGCAGCTCGCAGAACGTCCGCACCACGCCCCGGTCCGGCTTGGAGCGCGACGGCGTGGCCTCCAGCACGGTGGCCCGGAAGTGGAGGGTGTCGCCCGGGCGCACCGGCTTCACCCAGCGCAGCTCGTCGATGCCCGGTGAGCCCATGGAGGCCGCGTCGCGGAACACCGCCTCGTAGAACATGCGCATCAGCATGGAGCCCGAGTGCCAGCCGCTGGCGATCAGGCCGCCGTAGATCGACTGCTTCGCCGCGGCCTCGTCAACGTGGAAGGGCTGCGGATCGAACTCGCGCGCGAAGGCCATGATCTCGTCCTTGGTGACCGTCTTCGCGCCGGCCTCGACCACGTCGCCGACCTTGAAGTCCTCGAAGTAGCGTGTGGGCATCGGGCTCCTCAGAGCAGGGGGCGGGCGAGCACGACGAGGCGGGGTACCTCGGGCTCGGGCCCCTTCAGGAGAACGGTGGCGGTGGCGGCCACGGTGGCGCCCGCGCGCCCGAGCAGCCGGCACGCCGCGCGCACCGTTCCGCCCGTGGCGACCACGTCGTCGACGAGGAGAACGCGTCGCCCCTCCACCAGGGGAAGGTCGAGTGGGTCGAGCACGAGGGATTGCGCGCCCGCGGTGGTGATGCTGGCCGCCTCCTCCACGAGGGGTGATCGCGGCCGACGCGGCATGTAGTTCTTGAGGCCCTTGCGTAGCACGACGTAGCGGTCGAGGCCGAAGGACTCCACCAGCACCTGCACCATGCCCACCGCCTTGGACTCCGAGCACACCACGGTGTCGAAGGCGGAGTCCGGGGCGATCCCGGCGTCGGCCAGGCGCTCGTAGAGCAGCTCCCCGCACCGCTGATTGAGCCGCCCCTGGCCGAGGAGATTGAACGAGGCGATGTACTGCCGCGCGCCGTGGAGCCGCGTGATGGGCCGGTCGGTGGTCAGCGCGCGGGGGACGATGCGGAGCTCGTACCAGCCGATCACGTCGCCCGGATCGCCGGCGGCGCCGCCCCGGTCCCCGTCGGCGCCGTCCATGAGGCGCCAGCCCTGGGCCTCCGCCAGCTCGCGCGCCAGCCACGCCGCGTCGGCCGGGCCGCCCTCTTCCAGCGTGGTCAGGCACTCGATGCCGGCGTCCCGGAGGGCGAGGCGGGCTCCGTCGCCCACCGCGCCGCGGGGTAGCACGGCGGCGCGCCGGGGCTCGGCGGCGCCTCCCAGCGCCGCTACCGCGTGGGCGGCGTCGGCGTAGGCGCCGATGACGACGCCGCTCATGCTGCCTCGCGCACGGCCGCCTCGATGGCGCCCGCCATCTCCAGCGTGGTGGCGACGCCCCCCAGATCGCGCGTGCGCACACGGCCTGCCTCGAGGACGCGTCGCACCGCACCGCGGATGCGCTCGGCCGCCGCCGTCTCCCCCTCGTCGCGGAGCAGGGCGCAGGCCGCGAAGGTCAGGGCGAGGGGGTTGGCGCGGTTCTCGCCCACCACCTCCCGGGGCGCGCCGTGGATGGACTCGTAGACCCGTAGCGGCGCGCCCTGCCATGCCCCGTGATTGATCCCCACGGTGGCGGAGATGCCGCCGACCAGGCCCGCGCCGAGATCGCTCAGGAGGTCGCCGTAGAGATTGCCGGTGACGAGCATCTCGAACTGCCCGGGGTTCGCCACGAGCTGCATGCAGCAATTGTCCACGATCATCTCGCGCGGCTGGATCTCCGGGAAGTCGCGGGCGGTCTCGCGGAAGCACTCGAGGAACAGCCCGTCGGCGAGCTTCAGGATGTTGGCCTTGTGGATGCAGTGGATGGTCTTGCGGCCCTCCACGCGGGCCAGCGCGAACGCGAAGCGGCACACCCGGCGGCAGGCCGCCTCCGTCACCACCTTGATGCTCTGCACCACGCCGGGGACGATCTCGTGCTCGCCGGCGGCGTAGAGGTCCTCGGTGATCTCGCGGACGAGCAGGATGTCCACGTTGCGGAAGCGCGCGGGGACGCCTTCCAGATTTCGGAGTGGGCGCACCGATGCGAAGAGCTCGAGGGCTCGGCGGAGCGTCACGTTGAAGTTGGTGTCGTGGCTGCCCGGTGGGTTCAGGAGCTTGGTCTTGAGCGCGCGCCCCGCGCCCCGCACCGCCGCGAGCATGGCGGGCGGCAGCGGCGGAAGCCCCTTGTCCATGGCCGCCTGCCCCGCCTCGAACACTCGCCAGCGCACGTCCAGCCCGGCGGCGGCCACGATCCGGCGCACCGCCGCCTCCTCGTCGAGCCCGACGCCGCCGCCCTGGATGAGAACGATCTCGCGGCTCACGCGGGCTCCTTCAAATTGGCGATGATCTGCTCGGTGAGGCCGCGTGTGTTGCCCTGCCCGCCCAGGTCGCGGGTGAGGCCTCGCCCGTTCGCCAGCGTGCGCTCCACCGCGGCCTCCACGCGCCGGGCCGCGGCCCGGTGCCCGATGTGGTCGAGGAGGAGGGCGGCGGAGCGGATGATGGCGATGGGGTTGGCGAGCCCCTTGCCGGCGATGTCGGGGGCGCTGCCGTGCACCGCCTCGAACACCGCGTAGCGCTCGCCGATGTTGGCGCCGGGCACGAGGCCCAGCCCGCCCACCAGGCCCGCGCAGAGATCGCTGATCACGTCGCCGAAGAGGTTCTCCATCACCAGCACGTCGAAGCGCGAGGGATCGAGGGCCAGCTCCATGCAGAGGTTGTCGATACGCCGCTCCTCGAACTCGATGAAGGGGTAGGCCTCGGCAACGTCCCGGGCCGCGTCCAGGAAGAGGCCGTCGGAGAGCCGCATCACGTCCACCTTGTGGCAGAACGTGACCCGCCGGCGCCCTTCGCGGCGCGCCAGCTCGAAGGCGAAGCGCACGATGCGCTCCGCGGCGTCCCGCGTCACGATGCGCAAGCTCTCGATGACGCCAGGCACCACCACGTGCTCGAGGCCCGAGTAAAGGCCCTCGGTGTTCTCGCGCACCACCACGAGGTCCACGTGGTCGAACGGCACGCGCACGCCGGGCAGGGTGCGCACCGGCCGCACGCTCGCGAAGAGATCCAGCCCCTGGCGCAGCCGCACGTTGATGGAGCGGAACCCCTCGCCGATGGGCGTGGTGCACGGGCCCTTGAGGGCGACGCGGTGCTGGCGCACCGCCGCCAGCGTGGCCTCCGGCAATGGGTCGCCGAAGCGCTCGGCCGCGGCGACGCCGGCGTGCGCGGTCACCCACTCGATGATCACTCCCGCCGCCGCGACCACGTCCCGCGCGGCCGCCGAGACCTCCGGCCCGATCCCATCGCCGGGGATGAGCACGACCTTCATGGTCGATCACTATATACTGCTTGCCCACGGAGGCGAGCGCATGGCCTGGATCGCACAGACCCACGAAGACGCGGCGGAAGGGCTCCTGAAGGAGGCGTACGGGCGCATCGTCCGCGCGCTCGGCCGCGTCATTCCCTTCTATCGCGCCTACAGCGCGAGCCCGGCGCATCTCGCCGCGCACCTCGACTTCTACGAGAGGATCGGCAAGCTCGGCGTGCTCGCCAAGCGGCGGAAGGAGCTGATCGCGGTGGCGGTGTCGGCGGAGAACGGCTGCCGCGACTGCACCCAGCTCCACGCGGGCTTCCTGCGCGCCCATCGCGTGGACGAGGCGGTGGTGGCGGCGCTGGCCGCCGATCCCGCTCGCGCCCTCGCCGAGGGCCGCGTCACCGGCCCCGAGGCCGCCATCCTCGCCTACGCCCTCAAGCTCACGCGCTCCCCGCGCGCCATGCGGGCCGAGGACGTGCAGGCCCTCCGCGACGCCGGGCTCTCCGAGCCCGAGGTGTTCGAGGTCGCCTTCCTCACCGCGTACTTCAACTACACCAACCGCGTCGGCGAGGGTCTGGGCGTCGAGCCGGAATGAGGTACTCTGCCGTCACGGAGGACCCATGACCCGGATCGCTCGCCTGCTCCTGATTCTGTCGCTGCTCGCCGCGCTTCCGTTCACCACCGCCGAACCCGCCACCGCCGCGCCCGAGGGCACCATGACCTGGGGCGTGCACGTGACGCTGGCCAGCCGCTGGCTCGATCCCGCGGAGACGGAGGCGCTGGTCACGCCGTTCCTCGTGCTCTACGCCATTCACGACGCGCTCGTGAAGCCGATGCCGGGGGCCGCGTCCGGTCCGAGCCTCGCCGAGTCGTGGACGGTGTCGAAGGACGGGCTCACGTACGAGTTCGCGCTGCGCAAGAACGTGAAGTTCCACAACGGCGACCCCCTCACGTCGGAAGACGTGAAGTTCTCGTTCGATCGCTACAAGGGCGCGGCGGCCAAGCTCATCAAGGATCGCGTGAAGGACATGCAGACACCGGATCCGCACCGGGTCCGTATCATCCTGAAGGAGCCCTGGCCCGACTTCATGGCCTTCTTCGGCACCACCGCCTCCGGCATCGGCTGGGTGGTACCCAAGAAGTACGTCGAGAAGGTGGGAGACGATGGCTTCAAGAAGGCGCCGGTGGGAGCGGGGCCCTACAAGGTGGTGTCCTTCAATCCCGGCGTCGATCTGGTCCTGGAAGCCTACGAGGGGTACTGGCGCAAGTCGCCCAACATCAAGCGCCTGGTCCTGCGCTCCATCACGGACGAATCCACCCGCGCGGCGGCGGTGAAGCGCGGCGAGGTGGACATCGCCTATCTCGTCACCGGGCCCATCGCCGAGGAGCTCAAGCGCACGCCCGGCTTCAAGGTGGCCTCGCCGCTGCCGTCGCTGGGCAAGTTCTGGCTCGACTTCCCCGAGCAGGGCAATCCCAGGTCGCCCTGGCACGATCAGCGCGTGCGCCTGGCGGCGAGTCTCGCGGTGGACCGGAAGGCGGTCAGCGATGCCGAGTGGCTGGGCTTCGCGCGGCCGTCGGGTGGCATCGTGCCCAAGGCCATGGAGTTCTCGCTGGATCTCCCCCCACACCCGTACGATCCCGCGAAGGCCAAGAGCCTCCTCGCGGAAGCCGGCTATCCCAACGGCTTCGACGGCGGCGACTTCACGCCGTTCCCGCCCTACTTCTCCATGGGGGAGGCTCTCGCCAATTACCTGCGCGCGGTGGGGATCCGCACGCGCGTGAAGACCATGGAGCGCGCGGCCTTCCTCACCGCCTGGCGGGAGAAGAAGATCCCCGGCGTCATCATGGCCCTGGTGGCCCCGGCGGGCAACGCGGCGACGCGGCTCGAGCCCTATGTCACCCGAGACGGCTTCTATTCCTACAACCTCATCCCCGAAGCCGAGGACCTCTACATCCGGCAATCGCGCGAGATGGACCGGAGGAAGCGCGAGGCCATGCTCCACCAGATCCAGAAGCTCCTCGTGGATCGGGTGACCCACGCGCCGTTGATGGAATCGGCGTTTCTGTGGGCGATCGGGCCGCGGGTGGAGGAGTCCGGGATGAGCATCATCCCCGGGCATGCCTACTCGTCGCCCTACGAGGACCTCCGGCTCAAGAAGCGGTAGCGGAGGCGCCTCCGTCGAGGGCGGCGAGGACGCGGGCGAGATTCGCTTCCACGGTGGCGACGTCCTCGAGGCGCAGCACCGGGCCGGGGAGCCTGGCGAGCCACTCGTTGTGCACGCGCAGGCAGCGGTACTCGCTGCCCCTCTCCAGCGCGCCCTCGTCGTAGCCGGCCGCCCACTCGATGAACTCCGTCGAGCCCGCGTGCATCGCGCCGCCGGGCCCGATCGCCGCCGCGCCGTAACGGGTGATCTCCCGGGCCCGCAGCCGCGCCATGCGGAGGTCCTTGGGAATGTAGAGGAACACCACCAGGTCGAAGAGCGGGATGAACACGTCCCCCCAGTCGCAGAGCGAGCCCGAGAGGGCCCACCCGCCCGGCTTCTCCAGGTCCGCGCGGAGCATCGCCACGCGGGCCTCCACGGGGCGGATGTGCTGGAACGGCGGATCGGAGGGGAGCCAGAAGTAGCTGTCGGTGTCGAGGTGCGGGCAGCCGACCTGGCTAGCCAGCGCGGCGGCCAGGGTTGTGGTCCCCGATCCGGAGGCGCCGACGAAGTGGACGCGCTTGGTCATGTCGCGCGAAGTCTACCGGAAGAGGCCGGTACGACGCTAGCGGTTGACGCTATCAGCGATATCGGGGTACGATATCAGTGTCATGGCCACCCTGCTCATCCGCAATCTCGACGATCAGGTCGCCGAGCGGCTCCGCCTGCAGGCTCGGCTCCGAGGCACTTCGGTCGAGGAGGAGGCGCGGCGACTGCTCGCCGAAGGCACGCGGCTGAGTCGAGAGGAATTCGCCGCATTCGCGGCCCAGATTCGCGCCAGACAGCGTCCGAACAAGACGCGGGCCGTCGACTTGATCCGCGAGGACCGCGAGCGCTGAGTCCCCGTCGGGCGGTGCGCGAGCGGCCGGCCGGCTATGGCGCCATCGTTGTGGACGCCTCGGTCGCCGTGCAATGGTTCGCGCGGGAATCCGGGTCCGAGTCGAGCGCGGCGCTGCTCGAGGGCACGCGTACGCTGATCGCGCCCGACATCATGCCGACCGAAGTCGCCAATGCTCTTTGGAGAAAGTCACGGCACGGCGATCTTCCCGAGGCCGATCTTTCGCCCGCGATCACGCGGTTGCTCGACACTCATATCGTCTACATCTCCACGCTCGCGTTGTTGGCTCGCGCCACCCGGCTGGCCGTCCAGAGCGGCCATCCGGTCTACGACTGCGTCTACCTCGTCCTGGCCACGGAGCGGGGTGCGACCCTGGCCACGATCGATGCTCGGCTCGGCCGGACTGCCACGGCTCAGGGACTCCGGCTGTGGAGGCCCTGACGGCCGACCTCAGGGTGTCTTCAGCGCGTGCTCCAGCTCGTCGAGGTGCTCTTTCCGGTGTGCGGCGCGCAGCAACGAGACCGGCGTACCCGCCGCCTTGTTCTTCTCGATGATGTCGTCGCGAAGGCCGGCCACCTTGGCGTCGGTCGCCCGCGCGATCGACAGCGCCAGCTCGGCGGCGCGGCGGGGCGGCATGGCGAGGAACATGGGCTTGGCCGCGTCGTTGACCCAGTCCACGATGCCCGGCGGCTCGTCCGCCGGCGCCTTCCCCGTCTTCTCCCACTGGTCGAGCAGCAGGAAGGCGCGCTGGTCCCAGAATGCGAGATGTGCGAGCACGCCCGCTACCGTCCAGTCGCCGGGGGCGGGACGCTGCAGATCGGCGTCGCTCAGGCGGGCGACGAAGGCCTCCAGGCGCGCGCGCTCGGCATTGTTGTGAGCCTCGTGACTGCGATCGGCTGGCATGGGATTCCTCCTCGGACGACGTGTATACGGTAATTAGACCCCGGTGGGCGCCCGGTGTGAAAGCCCCACCGACCGACGGCGGCTAGGCGAGGCCCCGGCGCGTCAGGTCCACGATGGGCAGATCTCGCGTGCGATCGTCGGCGGCGGTGGCGCGCTGGAGGCGCTCCGCGGCGGCCTGTACCTCGCGGTGCACGGCTTCCGCGTCCACGTTGGCGAAGCGATCATTGCTGTAGATCACTCGCCCGGCGACCATCGAGAGCGTCACGTTGCGCCCCGTCTCCGCGTAGACGAGATTGGCCACGAGGTTCCGCGCCGGGCGCAGCAGCAGGGGGGCCAGTGGCGGGCGCGTGAGATCGAGAAAAATGAGGTCCGCCTCCTTGCCCACTTCCAGCGAGCCCACCCGATCGGCCACGCCCAGCACCTCCGCCCCCTCGATGGTCGCGCTGCGCAGCACCTGCCAGGATGGAATGGCCAGTGGGTGCGCGGCGCGGATCTTCGGATACATCGCGGTCGCCCGCATCTCGCTGAAGATGTTGTGCGAGTTGTTGCCCGGGGCCTGGTCCGAGCCCAGTGCCACGCGCCCGCCCAGCCGCTTGAAGAGCGCCGCCGGCGGCATCACCCCGTCGATGATGCCGATGGAATTGGCGCAGCAGACCATGCCGGCGCCGGCCTTCACCACCGTCTCCACCTCATCCTCGGTGGCGGTGGAGAGATGCACCGCGATCAGGTCCGGCGCCAGCAGGCCGATGGACGCGAGATAGGGAATGGCGCGCAGCCCGAAGCGCTGCTGGGTGGCGTTGTTTTCCCGCGGATCCTGCGCCACGTGGAGGTGGAGCCGGCAACCGCGCTTGCGCGCCTCCGTCTGCACGCGCAGGAGCATCTCCCTGGAGAGGAAGTCCGCCGCGTGCGGACCGAAGATCACGCGGATGCGCCCTTCGTCGTGGCCATCCCACTCCGCGTGGAGGCGCAGCGAGCGCTCGAGCGACTCCTTCCCGGCCTCCGCGTCCAGCGGCGTGGGATCGCCGGGCTTCCAGCCCTGGGCGATCCACTTCTCGCGGTTGGCGAAGTTCCGCTCGCTGATGCTGTCGCAGACGACGCCGCGGCTCCCGAGCAGGACGTGGCTCTTCACCAGCTCGCCCATGGGCCGCGTGTAGTCGGCGAACGTGGTGGTGCCGTTGGCCACGCCCTCCATGAGGGCCCACAAGGTGGCCAGCGGCGCGTCGGCGGGATCCGCGTTGCGCAGCATTGGCCCGTAGGCCGAGTCCATCCACTTCTCGACCTCCTGCGCCCACCCCCGCCCCAGCACCGCCGCCGAGTGCATGTGGGCGTCGATCAGCCCCGGCATGACGAGGCGGCCGCGCGCGTCCAGTGTCATGGTGGGGGGGCCGAGGGCTTCCACCTCTTTCCTGGGCCCGACCGCGACGATCTGCCGCCCGCGGATCCCGACCGCCCCGTCCTCCACGAAGCCGACGCCTGGGCCGGCCATGGTGAGGAGATGGCCGCCGGTGATCAGTGTGTCGAGCATCACTCGATCAGGTGATCGGCCCGCTGGAGCAACGCCGGCGGGATCGTGAGGCCGAGCGTCCTGGCGGTCTTGCGGTTGATGACTAGCTCGAACTTGATCGGCTCCTCGACGGGCAGGTCCCCCGGCGTGGCGCCCTTCAGGATCTTGTCCACGTAGGCGGCGGCTCGCCGGAAGAGATCCGGAATCTCCGGCCCGTACGACATGAGGCCCCCGCTCTCGACATAGGACTTGAATGTATAGACCGCTGGAATCCGGTGCCGGGCCGCCAGCTCCGCGAGGCGTCGCCGGTGCGAGTCGAACAGCGGCGTCGCCACAACCGTCACCGCGTCCGTGCCGCCTCTCGCCATGTCGGAAAACGCTCGCTCGAGGTCCTCCGCGGCGCGTGCCTCGAGAACGCGAAGCTGTAGTCCAAGCGTTCGGGCGGCGGCCTCCCACGCGTTGAGACGCTCCTTTCGAGCATGCTCCGGCATGGCGTCCGGCTTGAACAGCAGCGCGACCCGGGTTGCCCCGGGAATGGCCTGCTTGAGAAGCTCCAGCGACTTGCTGCCGAGCTCGGGCGAGTTGACGGCCAACCCCGTGACATTGCCTCCCGGCCGGGCCAGGCTTGCGACCAGCCTCTCGCCTACGGGGTCGCCAACGGCTGCGAACACGACCGGGATGGTTGTCGTCGCCTGCTTGGCGGCCAGGGCGCTGGCGGTGCCGCTGGCACTCAGGATGACGTCGACCTTCAGCGCAACGAGCTCGCGGGCGAGGGCGGGCAGACGCTCCGGGTTTCCCGCCGCATCGCGGTATTCGATGACGAGATTTTTCCCGTCGGTATAGCCCAGGTCACTCAGTGCCTGGCGAAAGGCCTCCCGCGGTCGGGGATCTCCCGCGGTCACGTTGAGCGACAGGTATCCGAGTCGAGGAACTCGAGTCGGCGGCTGGGCGGCGCTGACGAGCGGGACGGCAAGGAGGCAGAGGGCGAACAGCGCGGCGCGCGCAATCACGGCCGCGGGCTGGCCTCACAATCGCGGCAGCTGGACTCCACGCCCACGTACCCGTTCACTCGATCCTCGCGCGCTCGCGCGGGATCCCGCTCGCTCGGCGGCCCGTAGCCGCCGGAGCCGGGCGCGTGCATCACCACCTGCGAATCCGGGTCCGCGGTGAACGTGCCCTTGGTGTTGAGCCGGCGCTCGGTGCCGTTCGGCGCAATGAGCGTGACGCGCGCGCCCGCCCCCGGGCCGCCGCCGGCCAGCCCGAAGGGCGGCGTCACGCCGCGCTCGAGGCACACGCTCACCTGCGCGGCGTTGCCCAGGATGCGCCACACGCGCTCGACGCCGCAGCCGCCGCGGTACTTCCCCACGCCGCCCGAGTCGGGGAGGATCGCGTAGCGCTCCACGCGCACCGGGAAGGACATCTCGAGAATCTCGATGGGCGTGTTCATGGTGTTGGAGATGCCGCTGGACATGCCGTTGACGCCGTCCTTGGTGGGCCGTGCGCCGAAGCCGCCCTTGATCGTCTCGTAGGAGACGAAGCGCGCGCCGCTCCGGTAGTCGACCCCGCCCACGGTGAGGATGGCGGACGTCCCTTGGGAGCAGGCCATGACGCGGTCGGGAGCGAGGTGGGCGAGGGCGCCGAAGAGCATGTCCGCCACGCGGTGGGAGATCTCGTGGTTGGCGAACACCACCGGCGCGGGCGCCTGGGCGTGCACCACCGTGCCGGGCTCGGCGTGGAGCTCCACCGGACGCCAGCAGCCGGAGTTGGGCGGAACGAGGTCGGTCGGGTCCGCCACCATCTTGATGGCGCAGTAGATACCGGACGCGGTGACGTTGAGCGGCGCGTTCATGGGGCCGGCCACCTGCCTGTCGGTGCCCGCGAAGTCAACGCTGAGCGTGTCGCCGCGCTTGGTCACCGTCATGCGGATCTTGAACGGACGATCGGTGGTCTCGCCCTGCTCGAGCACGCCGTCGCCGTCACAGAGCTCCTCGAAGGACGCGGCCCCGTCGGGGAGGCCGCTGAGCATGGCGCGCATCATACGCTCGGAGTAGTCCAGCACCTCTTGCATGATCTTGAGCAGGCGCCCCGCCCCGTACTTCTTCGCCAGCTCCTGGAGCCGGGTGACCCCGCGGAGATTCGCCGCGACCTGGGCCCGCAAGTCCCCTCGTCGCTCCTCCGGCGTGCGCACATTGGTGAAGATGATGGCTTCCACGTCCGCGTTGGGCACGCCCGCCTTGACCAGGCGCACCGGCGGCAGGCGCAGGCCCTCGCCGTAGATCTCCGTCGCGGTGCCGTAGGAGCCCGGCGTGTTGCTGCCGACGTCGGGCCAGTGGGCGCGCACGCAGGCGAAGCCCAGCAGCGTGCCCTCGTGGAAGGCCGGCATCACCACGTTGACGTCGGGCAAGTGGCTTCCGCCGAAGTAGGGGTCGTTGTGGATGAAGGTGTCCCCGGGCTCGAAGGACGGGAACGCGCGGATCACCGCCTTCACGGCGAGCGGCATGGAGCCGAGATGAATGGGCAGATCGGGCCCCTGCGCCACCATCTCGCCCGAGACGTCGAAGAGGCCGCAGGAGTAGTCGCCCGCCACCTTCAGCAGCGGCGAGTAGGCGGTCTTGGCCAGCACCACCTTCATCTCCTCGGCCGCGCAGTAGAGCGCGTTCTTGACGACCTCGAACGTCGCGGGATCGGTGCTCGACATGGCGGTCATGACCGCGCCTCCTGATCCAGATCGATGAAGCCGCGTTGATCCGCGCCGGCACGCCAGCCGGGCGGGACGACCACGGTGGTGTCCATGGCTTCGATGATGAGAGGCCCGGCGCGGCGCGCGCCCGGGACGAGGGCCTCGCGCGGGATCACGTCGCAGCGGACGACGCCCGTTTCCTTGAAGTAGGCGTCGCGCGAGCCCGCGGCGCCCGTGCCGCGCGCGCTGTCGCCGCCCGCCGGGGCCGCGGCGCCGCGCTTCGCCACGTCCAGGGCCTCCAGGCGCCCCACCGCGGCCACGCGCAGGTTCACCAGCTGCACGGGCTCGTCGGGGCTCGCGTGCCCGTAGGTCTGCCGGTGCCGGCCGTGGAACTCCTCGGCCAGCCGCGCGAGGGCGATCGCGCTCACCGCGCCCGACGCCATCGGCACCGTCAGCTCGTAGGCCTGGCGGCCGTAGCGGCAATCGGCGGCGCGGGTGATCTCCCACCGCGCCTCGGGCACGCCGGCCGCGCGCAGCATGGCGCGCGCCGCGTCTTCCATGACGGCGTAGACGGAGGCGATCTCCTCCCCCCGCGCCTCGTCCAGGCGCGCGTAGAACGTCTTCACGTAGTCGCGGCGGAAGTCGGAGGCGACCAGCCCCAGCGCCGAGAAGCCGCCGGGAATGGGCGGCACGATGACGCGCGGGATCTCCAGCTCCTGGGCCAATCGGGCGGCGTGTACCGGCCCCGCGCCTCCAAAGGCCACGAGCGTGAATTCACGGGGGTCATGCCCGCGCTCCACCGACACGATGCGGAGAGCGGCCGCCATTCCGGCCGTCACCACATCCACGATGCCGGCGGCGGCCTCGAGCACGCCTTGCTTCAAGGGACGCGCAATGCGCGTCTCGATGGCGGCGCGGGCGCGGTCGAGATGCACGGGCAACGCCCCGCCCAGGAGCGCCACCGGGTTGAGATACCCCAGCACCAGGTCCGCATCGGTGACGGTGGGGGCCTCGCCGCCCTGCCCGTAGCAGACGGGCCCCGGCTCGGCGCCGGCGGATTCGGGCCCCACCCGCAGCGCCCCGCCCGGATCGATCCAGGCGATCGAGCCCCCGCCCGCGCTGACCTCGGCGAGGTCGATCACCGGCACGCGGATGGGATGCCCGGTGCCGTGCATCCAGCGCCGGGCGCTCGCGCCGCCGCCCACCTCGTACTCGGACGTCGTGCTCACCTCGCCTCCCTCGATGAGGCTGGCCTTGGCGGTGGTGCCGCCCATGTCGAAGGAGATGAGGTTGGGCAAGCCGAGGCGCCGGCCGATGAGCTGGGCGGCGATGACGCCGGCGGCCGGGCCGGATTCCACCGCCATGGCCGGCATGGTGAGCCCCTCCGCCACCGTGAACACTCCGCCGGACGAGCCCATGACATACGGCGCCGGGAAGCCCTGGCTCTTCACCGCGGACTCGAGCCGTTCGAGATAGGAGGAGAGAATGGGCCCGACATAGGCGCAGACGGCGGTGGTGCTGGTACGCTCGAACTCGCGGATCTCCGGCAGCACCTCGCTGGAGAGGAAGATCGGCACACCGGGCAGCGCGGCGCGGAGCCGCGCCCCCGCCGCGCGCTCGTGCGCGTCGTTGAGGAACGAGTAGAGGAAGCAGACCGCCACCGCCTGCACCTGATGCCGGCGGAGGAAGTCCACCGCGCGATCCACATCGTCCATCTGGAGGGGCGCTATCACCTGCCCTTGCGCGTCCAGCCGCTCGCCGATTTCCAGCCGCAGGTGGCGCGGCACGATCACGTGCGGCCCGTCCTGGAAGAGGTCGTAGAGGCTGGCCCGCGCCGAGCGCCGAAGCTCCAGCACGTCGCGCATGCCCTGGGTGGTGAGGAGCGCGGTGCGTGCGCCCTTGCCCTCCAGCAGCGCGTTGGTCACCACGGTGGTGGCATGCGCCAGCAGCGAGACCTGAGCGGGCACGACGCCGTGGCGCGCGGTGGCGGCGGCGAGCGCGTCCAGGACGCCCCGCGCGAAGTCGCGCGGCGTGGTGGGGACCTTCACCACGTCGAGGCTTCCCGCCGCCTCGTCCGCCACCACCACGTCGGTGAAGGTGCCGCCGATGTCCACGCCGATGCGCCAGGTCATCTCGATGGTCCTTTGATGGGAGGAAGCGCCGGCCGCACGCCGGTGAGCCGCGCGAAGCGTCGGGCCAGCCGCTCGCCGAAGTTGGAGGCGTCGAGACGGCCGAGCGGCGTGCCCCCGCGCGCGGCGAGCACGCGCTGCTCGGCCACGCGGAGAAAGCCGCGCATGCAGCCCAGCGCCTCGTAGTAGCGCAGCGAGGGCCCGTGAAGCGGCGCGGCGCGCCGCTGACCTGTCATGTAGCGACGCACCAGGGCCAGGCGCGCGGCCCGGACCAGCCACCTCATCGACCGCGGCACCCCCGCGACCTCCGCCGGCGCGTAGCGCAGGATGACGCGTGAATTTGCGACGTCGCAGGCACGCTCGGCGATCAGCGTGTTGGGCCAGTCGAGTACGCCGGTGACCTCGCAGCGCTCGTCCACGAGGAGGTTCTGGGGATGGAAATCTCCGTGACAGACCACCGCCGGGCCCTCCGTCGTCGGGCGGTTGGCGCGCAGCCAGCCGAGCGCGGGGGCCAGGCCCAGCAGCGCCCCGCGCGCCACGCGCCGCTCGTACTGGGCGAGCTGCCCCGTCACCGTGTGCTCGACGCCGGCGCCGGGCACCGCGGCCTCGAGCGCCTTCATGACCGGCGCGGGCTCGAGCGAGTGGAGGCGGCGCTGCGCGCGCACCAGCACCCCCGCCATGCCCAGCCGGCGCATGCTCAGGAGCGGCCGGCCGGGCAGGCGCTCCATGATGAGGAAGCCCGCGCCGAGTATGCTCGGGTCCGCGCTGGCCAGCGGCGCGCGCGGCGCCGGGTAGCCCTGATCGGCGAGCGCGTTCTGGATCGCCTGCTCGCGCAGCGCGCGGCGCGCGTCGTACTGCGCCGCGAGCACGCGGAGGATGAGCGGGCCGGACAGATGCGGCGGCGCCCCGACGAGGCGGAGCGTATAGATCTGGGTGTCGAAGCCGCCCGACACCGGCGCCGGGGGCTCGGCCAGTCCCACCCGCGACCCGTCCAGCGCGGCGCTCAGGTACTCGACGAGCCGGGCCCCGTCGATCACGCGCTGAGGCTCACGACGCGCGGCCGAGCGCGGTCAGCGTGAAGGTGTGATCCAGGGCGATCTCGCGGAGGAAGTCGTAGCGGCCAGACGCGCCCCCGTGGCCCGCCGCCATGTTGATCTTGAAGAGGAGGAGCTGATCGCCGATCTTCCGGTCCCGCATCCGGGCCACCCACTTCGCGGGCTCCCAGTACATGACCTGGCTGTCGTTGAGGGCGGTGCGGACGAAGATCATGGGATAGCGCCGCGGACCGATGTTGGTGTAGGGGCAATAGCTCTTCATGTACTCGAACGCTTCGCGGATCTTGGGATTGCCCCACTCCTCGAACTCGCCCACCGTCAGCGGCAGCGACTCGTCCAGCATGGTGTTGATGACATCCACGAACGGCACGCGCAGGATGGCAGCGTGGAAGAGCTCGGGCCGCATGTTGAGCACCGCGCCCATGAGGAGCCCGCCCGCGCTGCCGCCCTCGATGACGAGCCGGGACGGGGCGGTGTATCCCCGGGCGATGAGGTGCTCGGCGCAGGCCACGAAATCGGTGAAGGTGTTCTTCTTCTTCAGCATGCGCCCGTCGTCGTGCCAGCGCTTGCCCATGTCCCCGCCGCCGCGCACATGGGCGATGGCGAAGGCGACGCCCCGATCAAGCAAGCTCAGTCTATTGGACGAGAACACCGGGGAGGCCACGATGCCGTAGGCGCCATAGCCGGCGAGGAGCAGCGGGCTCGACCCGTCCCGCGGGGTGTCCTTGCGGCACACGAGCGAGATGGGGACGCGGACTCCGTCGGCGGCGGAGGCGTGCAGGCGTTCGACCCGGTAACGGTTGGCATCGTATTCGCCCAGCACCTCCTGACGCTTGAGCAGCTCGAGATTGCCGGTCGACACGTGGTAGTCGTACACCGTGTGCGGGGTGATGAACGACTGATAGGCGAAGCGGTACGTGCCCGCGGTGAATTCGGGATTGGCCTCACCCTCGATGTCGTACGCGGCCTCGGGGAACTGCACGTGGCGCGATACCCCGTCGGCCAGCGTCACCACGCGCAGGCGATTCAGCCCTTCCTCGCGTTCCAGGACCACGTAGTGGTCGGCGAAGACGTCCACGTCCTCCAGCATCACGTCGTCGCGATGCGGGATCAGCTCCGTCCACCGCTCCACCCGCGTATCGTCGTCGGGGGCGACGACCAGGCGGAAGTTCCGCCGGCCGCCGGCGTTGGTGCGGATGTAGAAGCGGCCCGTCCCGCCCTCCATCCCATGGTCGACCTCGTACTCGTGATCCTTCTCGCGCGCCGCGATGGTCCGCCAGGGCGCGTCCACGCGGTCGGCGGGGAGGTACCGGTGCTCGGTGGTGGTGAACGAGCGTGAGGCGGCGAGAATCAGCGTCCGGCTCCGCGACCGCCACACCCCGAGGCGGAACAGCTCGTCCTCCTCCTCCCACAGGAGCGTGTCGTCGCGCTCGCCCAGGCGATGCTTCCAGAGCCGGTACGCACGCTTGGCGTCGTCCTCGGTGACGAGGAAGAGGGTGGCGGAGTCGGCCGCCCACGCGACCGAGGACACGCGCGCGACACGGTCCTCGAGGAGGGCGCCGGTGCGGAGATCCTTCACGTGGAGCGTGTATTCCCGGAACCCGGTGGTGTCCGTGGTGTAGGCCAGGAGCTGCTCGTCGTCCGACACCGTGTACATCCCCAGCGCCATGAAGGGCAGCCCGGCGGCCAGGGCGTTGAGGTCGAGGGTGACTTCCTCGGGGGCGGTCAGGCTCTCGCGCTTGCGGCAGTGGATGGGGTACTGCTTGCCCTTTTCGGTGCGCGAATAGTAGAAATACCCGCCCCGCCGGTAGGGCACGGTGTCGTCGTCTTCCTTGATGCGGCCCAGCATCTCGGCGTAGAGCCGCTCCTGAAAGGCCAGGGTGGGGCTCATCACCGCGTCGGCATAGGCGTTCTCGGCCTCGAGGTGGGCGTGGACCTCGGCGTCTTCCTTCCGGCGCAGCCAGTGGTACTCGTCGATCAGCCGCTCGCCGTGGATGAAGGTCTCCCGCGGGTCCTTGCGGGCGCGGGGCGGCCTCGGGTCGGCGGGGGTGCCGGCGGTCACCCTATCCATATAACACGGTAAGATGAGCGTCATGCCGACGCCCCCACCCTTCGCCGGAATCGAGGTCGTGGAGTTCGGACAGTTCATCGCCGTGCCCTACTGCGCCCAGCTCCTCGCCGATGGGGGCGCCCACGTGATCAAGATCGAGGCGCTCGAGGGCGACCCCGTGCGGCTGCTCGCGCCCCTGGCCCCGGGGGAGACCCGGCACTTCATCTCCCGCAATCGCGGCAAGCATTCGCTGCCCCTGAACCTCAAGCACCCCGGCGCCGCGCGCATCATCGAGGCCCTCCTCGCCCGCGCCGACGTGGTCCTGACCAACTTCCGCCCGGGCCTGGCGCGCGAGCTGGGGCTCGACTACGCCACCCTCTCGCCGCGCTACCCGCGACTCATCGTGGGCAACGTCACGGCGTTCGGCCCGCGGGGGCCCGACGCGCTCCTGCCCGGCATGGACCTCGTCGTGCAGGCGCGCAGCGGCCTCATGACCGCCAACGGCCGCCTGCACGAGGGCAATCCCGCAGTGGGCGACCCGCCCGCCGCGGATTACATGTGCGCGATGACGCTCGCCTTCGGCATCGCCTCCGCCCTGCTGCGGCGGACGCAGACCGGGCGCGGCGGCGAGGTGGACGTCGCCCTCCTCATGGCGGCCCTCGTGCTGCAGAACAACGGCATGGTGCGCGTGGACAAGGTCGACAAGCCCGTGCTCGACGATCTCAACGGCCGGCTCGCCGGTCTCCGCGCGCGCGGGGCGCCCTACGCCGAGCAGGCGGCGCTGGTGCCGCAGATCCGCACCCACGCGATGGTGCGCGTCTACTACCGCACCTACGCCACCCGGGACGCCACCCTCGCGGTGGCGTGCGTGAGCCCGAGCCTGCAGCGCGCCTTCATGCGCGCGGTGGGCATGAAGGACCCCGCGCACGAGCACCCCATCACCGATCCCGGCGCGCTCCAGCGGCACTACGAGGCCCTCGGCGCGGCGATGGAGGCGCACATGCGCACACGCACGACCGCGGAGTGGAAGGCGGCGCTGGACGCCGCCGCCCTGCCCGCGGCGGGCGTGAAGCTGCCCATCGAGATGATGGAGGACGAGCAGGCGCTGGCCAACGAGATGCTGCACGACCTCGACCACCCCGCGCTCGGCACGGTCAGAGTGGTGTCGACCCCTATCAGAATGGACGGCGGCGGCTTCCGGCCCTCGCCGGCCACGCGCGCCCTCGCTTCCGAGACCCGGGACATCCTGAGCGGGCTCGGCTTCACGCCGGACGAGATCGCCGCCATCCTTCGCGAGGGCGCCACGCGCGCGAGCTAGCGCCGCGATGCTGGAGGTCGGGGACCCCTTCCGCGGCCCGGGGCCACGAGGAAGCCGCCCGCCGACTCGATCACGGGCCGCGGCCCTCAGGGTAAAGCTCCTGCCCGGCTTCCGGCACCTCTTGGCAGGAGGAGGGGGATGGATCTCGCGAGCCTGATCGAGCGCGCCCAGCAGCGGGATCTCGACGCGTTCACCGAGATCACCCGCCGCTTCCAGCACATGGCCTATGGCTATGCCCTCTCGATCCTCCGAGACCTCGGACAGGCCGAGGACGTGGTGCAGGAGGCCTTCGTGGCTGCATGGTTCGGCCTGGCTCGGTTGGACGATCCGGCCGCCTTCCCCGGCTGGCTCCGCGGCATCGTTCGCCATCAGGCGCATCGTGTGCTGCGCCGCAAGCGCCTGGAGACGGCCCTGCCGCTGGTCGAAGCCTATGGAGTGGCCGCCGAGGCGCCAGAACCGGAGGGCCGGATCGAGCGGGGACGGCGCGCGGACAGCATCCTCGCCTCCATCACGGAGCTGCCGGACGCCCTCCGCGAAGTCGTCACCCTGTTCTACGTTCACGAGTGCTCGCAGCAGGACATCGCCACGTTCCTGGGCCTGTCGGTGACGACGGTGAACAACCGGCTGCACGCCGCCCGCGCCAAGCTCAAGCGAAAGGTCATCACCATGGTGAAGGACACGCTCGCCTCCCACGCTCTGCCCGACGACTTCGGCGCGCGCATCGGCCGCATCGTGCGCGCACGCGAGGGTGTGATCGAGGCGCGATTCGACCCCGAAGCCCTGCCGGGCGTCCTCACCGAGCTGACGGTGAGCGACGAGGCGCGGCAACGAGCGATCTCCGTGCAAGTCGTCCAGCGCCGGCCCGACGGTCTGGTTCGCGCGGTCGCAACCGGGCACGGCGACACCCTCAGTCCCGGCATGACGGTGCTGAGCGAGCGCCGCCCGCCCCGGACGCCGCTCGGCCGGGACAGTTTCGCGCGAACCGTCGCGATCCTGAGTGGTCCTCCGGAAAGGAAGACGGGCGGAGCGCGGCTGCTCGAAACGGGGATCAAAGTCATCGACGTGATGTGCCCGCTCAGCGCGGGCGGCACCCTGGCGGTGGCCGGCGAGTACCGGGCGGGAACGGTGGTCGTCGTCGAGGAGCTGGTGCGGCGGCTCTGCGGTGGCGCCGATCGGCTGTCGATCTTCTCCATGATCCCGGTGCCGATGACCATGTCCGTCGAAGAGCTGTGGAAGAAGGAGGGCTTCAGCGAGGGTACCGTCGGCGCCGTCGAGACCTTTTACTTCCCCGGCGAGGAAGGCCCGTGGACGGCGGCGCGCCTCGCGAGCCTCACCGGCGTGGACGCGATGATCCGCCTCGCGGAGGCGGTCGCCAAGGGCGGGATCTATCCGCCGGTCGATCCCCTCGCCTCGCGCTCACGCTTGCTGGAGACCGCCGCCGTGAGTCCCGAGCACGTGAGCGTCGCGTCGCGCGTACGCCGGGCGCTCGCCCTCGCCACCACGCCCGCCGATGCGGCGGCTCCCGAGGACGAGCTCGCCCGGCAGCGGGCGCGCCAGCTACAGCGCTTCTTCGCCCAACCCTTCTTCGTGGCCGAGCCCTACACGAAGCGGTCGGGCGTCTATGTCCCGCTGGCCGACGCGCTACGCGGGTGCCGGGCCATCCTCGACGGCGAGTGCGACGATCTCCCCGTCGAGGCGTTCTACTTCACCGGGACGCTCGAGGACGTGCGCCGCGCCGCGGCCGCTCGGCGAGGAGCAGGAGGCGCGGCGACGCCCGGCGGAAGCGCGAGCCCTTGAAATCCCCGTAGGCGCGAAGCAGCCGGAGCCCGGCTTCGCGCAGGTGTCGCCGCCACTGGGCGGGCGTCCAGAGACGGAGCCGGAAGCGCTTGCGGAGCACGCGCCGCGAGCCGCGCCGCAGGATCAGCCACGTCGCCTCGTGCACGTTGGTGCGCCGGTCGATCTCGAGCGTCCAGAGGACGTAGCGCCCGCCGCGCGCCCGGCGCCAGGAATGGATGGGCAGGGTGACGTCGTAGGCCGGGTTGCGATGGTCCATGAGGAGGCGCCCGCCCGGCCGGAGCGCGCGGGCCATGCGCCGGAGCGTCGCCACGTTCTCCCGCTCGCCGAAGTAGCCGAAGCTCGTGAAGAGGCAGACGACCGCGTCGAACTCCCCGCGGTAGGCGAGGCGTCGCATGTCCTGCCTCACGAAGCGGAGGCGCGGGCCCTCGCGGTGATCGCGGCGCGCCACGCGCAGCATCAGCGGGGAGAGATCGACACCCACTGCCGAGTAGCCGCGCCGGGCCAGCTCGGCGGCGTGCCGTCCGAACCCGCAGGGCACGTCGAGCACGCGGGCGCCGGGTCGGAGCTCCAGCACGTGCTCCGCGAAGTCCACCTCGGCGCGGGTGCGCCGGGGCGTCAGCGCGGGCCGGTCGGTGGCGAGGTAGGTCTCGTCGAAGAAGCCGCGGAACCACTCACGCGGCGCCGGCACGTCAGCGTCCGTCGCGGTCGAGGAAGCCCCCGATCAGCATGGCCAGGCGGTCCGGCGCCTCCTCGGGCGGGAAGTGCCCGACGTCGGGCAGCCGGGCCACCTCGGCCTGCGGGAACGCGGACTGCAGCCGCAACAGCACGCGCTCGCGGAGCGCGGGATCCTTCATGCCCCAGAGGATGAAGGCAGGCAGATGAGCCAGACGCTCGCGCCGCTGCCAGAGCCGGTTGAACCATTCGCGGCTGCCGAGAAGGGCCCGCGCATAGGCCCACGTCGCGGCGCGCGAGGCCGGATCGGGAAAGGGCGCCAGGTACTGGGCGTGGACGCGCGGCGGGAGCCGCCGGGGATCGCCGAAGGCCCGCTTCATGATGAAGCGCGCGGAGGCGTTGCGGGCGAGGTAGAGATGGCGCCCCAGACGGGTTCCCGCGAGCCAGGCGAAGCGGGCCACGCGCGGATCGTCGGCGAGCGACCACATCCACGTGTTCATGAGGACGAGGCTCCGCACGTTCTCGGTCTTCTCCAGCGCGTACGCGAGGCCGAAGGGCCCGCCGAAGTCGTGGAGCACCAGCGTGATGTCCCGGAGGCCCAGGCGCTCGATGAGCGTCTTCAGGTTCGCGGCCTGGTTCTCCGGCAGATACCACGAGCCCGGCGGCCGATCCGAGAGGCCGAAGCCCAGATTGTCGAGGGCGACGCAGCGGTAGCGCGGCGCCAGCGCCTTGATGAGATGCCGCCAGAGGAAGGACCAGTCCGGCGTCCCATGCACCATGACGAGGGGCCGGCCCTGTCCCTCGTCGATGTAGTGGAGCCGCCCCGCGGGCAGAGACAGCCAGCGCGAGGTGAAGGGGTACTCCGCGGTGTCGAGCCAGGCCGGCGCGCCCACCGCGCCGGTTCAGCAGCCGAGCTTCGCGGCGAGATCGACCATGCTCTCGGCCACGACGTCCCAGGCCTGCTCGGGACGCAGGTCACGGGTCTGCGTGGGGCCGTACTCGGTGGGCCGGCGGACGAAGGCGGTGCGCAGGCCCACGCGCGCGGCGGCGGCGAGGTCTCCATTGTGCGCGGCGACCAGCATGCACTCGTCCGGCCGGCAGCCGAGGAAGTCCGCGGTGCGCAGATAGGCCTCGGGCAGCGGCTTGTAGGCGCGCGCGGGCTCGGCGCCCAGCACCGCGTCCCACGGCAGCCCCGCGCGCTTGGCCATGTTGACCATGAGGGCCACGTTGCCGTTCGACAGCGTGGCGAGGACGTACTTCTTCCGCATGCGCGTGAGCCCGGGCACGGAATCCGGCCAGGGATCGAGCCGGTGCCACACCCGGTTCAGATGATCGATCTCGCTCTCGGAGAGGCCGCGGATGCCGTACTCGTCGAGCAGGCGGTCGAGGCTCATCCGGTGGAGGTCGTCGAGACGCGTCCACGGCATGGCGCCCGAGCGCACCTTCTCCAGCGCGGGCTGATAGAGGGCGCGCCAGGCGTCGGTGAAGGCTTCCCAGTCCACGTCGAAGCCCTTGGCCTTCCCGAGCTCGCGCCCTTCGCGGATGATGCTCGAGCGCCAGTCCACCACGGTGCCGAACACGTCGAAGCCCAGCGCCTTGACGCCGTCGAGCCGGGCCGTCATCAGGGGAGCCGCCACGAGGCGGGGTCCGGCCGGCGCCGGTGCCACTCCGTGGCCCGCTCGTAGGCGCGAGCGATGCGAAGCACGGTGGCGTCCTCGCCCGCGCGCCCCACGATCTGGATGGACACCGGCAGCCCCGCCCGGGTGAAGCCGGAGGGGACGCAGACGGCGGGGAGCCCGAGGAGATTCCAGGGGCTGGTGTAGCGGCCCGACGGCGCCATCACCTCGAGAGTGGAGACGTCCTCGAAGCGCTGGGCGGGACCGGCCTGGCCCGGGAACACGAGGGCATCGCAGCGCGCCAGGAGCGTGTCCACTTCGCGGCGGAGCCGGCGCCGCAGGCGCTGGGCGCGCAGGAAATCCTGGGCGGAGACCAGCGCCCCCATGTAGAGGCGGACGCGCGTCCCCTCGCGGTACTTCTCGGGGCTCCGCGCCGCCATCTCGCGGTGGTACTCGTACATCTCGGCGAGGAAGCACGTCCACACCGCCGGCGCGAGGTCGAGCGTGGGCGCGTCCACGTCCTGAATGGTCGCGCCTTCCCGGGCGAGCACGTCGAAGGCGGCGAGCGCCGCCGCCTTCACCTCGGCGTCGAGGCCGGGCCAGTCCACGTAGTAGCGGCGCAGCAGTCCGAGGCGCATCCCGCGCGCTCCGCGCTCGAGCCCACCCATGTAGTCGGGCACGGGACCGCGCAGCGACGTGGGATCGGCGGTATCGTGGCCGGCGATGGCTTGCAGCAGCACGGCGGCGTCCCACACCGTGCGCGTCATGGGCCCCACGTGATCGAGCGACCAGTCCATGGCGAGCACGCCGGAGCGGCTCACGAGGCCGTAGGTGGGCTTGTGGCCCACGATGCCGCACATGGCGGCCGGGCCCCGGATGGAGCCGCCGGTGTCGGAGCCGAGCGCGCCCGCGCAGAGCCCCGCCGCCACCGCCACCGCCGAGCCCGAGGACGAGCCCGCGGGCGCGCGTGTGACGTCCCAGGGGTTCCGCCCGGTGGGGAAGCGACCATCACGCGCGGGCCGGCCGAAGGCCCACTCGTGCATGGCGAGCTTGCCCAGCACCACCGCGCCGGCGTCGTTGAGGCGCTCGGTGACGAAGGCGTCGCGCGAGGGGACGTGGTCGGCCAGCACCTCGGATCCTCCCGTCATGCGCACGCCCGCCACCGCGATGAGATCCTTCAGCGCCACCGGCACGCCGTGGAGCGGACCCCGCCGGCTGCCCCTCGCCTGCTCGGCGTCGGCGGCGCGGGCACGGGCCAGCGCGGCGTCCCGCATCACCGTGATGTAGGCCTGGAGCACGCCGTCATGCTTGGCGATGCGGTCGAGATAGGCCTCGGTCACCTCCACCGAGGACACGCGGCGCGCGGCGAGAGCCTCGCTCACGCCGGCGAGATCGAGGTCGCAGAGCGTCCCGGCGGTCACGGCCATGGCTCTTCCTCCGGGGCCACCGCCGCCGCGCGCAGCGCCTCACGCTGGGGGAGATGCTCCTGCCACATGGCGAAGAGGAGGTCGCGATCGCGGCCGGTGACGGTGAGGCCGGCCGCCGCCACCTCGGCGTCGAAGCGCGCGCGGAGACCGGACGCGTCGGGCGCCATGGCGGCTAGTCCAGGGCCGGGCGGCGCGCCGCCCACGGGCGCGCGGCTTCGAACGCCGCGGATGCCTGCAGCACGGTGAGATCGTCGCGAAGCCGCCCCACGATCTGAAGGCCCACCGGCAAGCCCGACGGGGTGAAGCCACAGGGCACGCTGGACGCGGGCTGGCCGGTGAAGTTGAACGGATACGAGAAGGACGCCCACGGGATCCAGTCCCACACGTGCTGCGGCCAGTGCTCGGGGTTGAGGCGCCCCACGGGGAACGCCGCCACCGAGAGGCTCGGGGTGAGGAGGAGGTCGTAGGCCTCGAAGAGCGGCCACACGCTGTCACAGAACGCGAGCTTGCGCCCGCGCCACTGGATGTACTGCTCCATGCTCACCTTGTAGCCGTCGGCGATGCAGGCGACGAGACCGGGATCCATCTTGTCGCGCCACTTGGCGAGGTGCTCGCCGTAGATGCCGGCCTCGTGCGCGGCCCACATCGCGCGGATCATGTCATGCGTGTCGTGGAAGTTGCACGTCACCTGCTCCACCTTGGCGCCGAGGGCCTCGAAGGCGCGCGCGCCCTGCTGCGCCAGCTCCGCCACCTCGGGATCGACGCGGAGGCCGTCGAGATTCGGGCTCCACGCGATCTTGAGGCCCTTCACGCCCTTGTCGAGCAGCCCCACGTAGTCCGCGGGCGGAGCGTCCAGGGCGGTCTTGTCGAGCGGATCGGGCCCCGCCATCACCGAGAGCATCAGGGCGGCGTCCGCCACCGTGCGCGTCATCGGCCCGATGTGGGTCGTGTAGTCGGCGTTCGACACCGGCGCCTGCGACACCCGGCCGTAGGACGGCTTGTGGCCGAATACCCCGCAGAACGCGGACGGGATGCGGATGGAGCCCGCGCCGTCCGAGCCCTGATGGAGCGGCCCCAGCCCCGCCGCCGCCCCCACACCCGCGCCCGCGCTCGAGCCGCCCGCGGTCATGGCGACGTTCCACGGGTTGCGGGTGGCGCCGGTGAGGGGCGAGTCGCTCAGCCCCTTCCAGCCGAACTCGGGCGTGGTGGTCTTGCCGAGGAAGATGCCGCCGGCGGCCTTGAGGCGCCGGACGTAGGGCGCGTCGAGGTCGGGCACGCGATGCTCGTAGATGAAGGAGCCGCCCATGGTGCGGACGCCCTTGGTGAACGCGAGGTCCTTGATCGAGAACGGGATGCCGTGGAGCGGACCGAGCACCCCGCCTCTCATCACCGCCCCCTCCGCGGCGCGCGCCGACTCCATCGCCGGTTCGGCAAGCAGGGTGCAGAAGGCATTCACCTTCGGATTCAGACGCTCGATGCGCTCGAGCACCGCGCGCGTGAGCTCCACGGGCGAGAGCGCCTTGGTTCGGATCATCTCGGCGAGCCGGGTAGCGGGCGTGTAGCAGAGATCGGTGGCGTTCATCGGCGGAATCCTTTCGTTATGGCTCCGCTGGTCGCGATGGCTCCGCTGGTTCGTGTTGGCTCCGCTTGCCCTCGCGCGGAGCCCGCGTATTATCGCACGACATGGAGCTGCGGAAGCACCCCGGCGCGGACATGGAGGGCTTCATCCGCGATCTTGCCCTCTTCGTGGGCTTCGACGAGGCGGCGATGGCGGCGGTGCGCGCGAGCGCGCCCGCGGTGCTCAAGCACGAGGCCGCGCTCACCGCCGCGGTGTACGAGCACTTCCTCAAGTTCCCCGCCTCCGCGCGCTTCTTCCTGGGGCCCGACGGCGAGCCCGACCGCGCCCGCATCGAGCGGCGCCGCCACAGCCTCGGCCGCTGGTTGCGCGAGTCCGCGGAAGCCGCGCTCACCCACGACTTCGCCTACTACCTCCTCGGCGTGGGCATCGCGCACAGCCACCGCGAGTTCGGCCCCGGGGGCAAGGTCCCTCCGCAGCTCATGATCGCGACGATGAGCGTCACGCAGTCGGCGCTCGCGGGCATCTTCAAGGCGGAGATGCCCATCGAGGCAGCGCTCGACGCCTCCACGGCCTGGAACAAGCTGCTCCTCATCCATCTGAACGTCTTCCTGGTGGGCTACTTCCTGCCCGAGGCCTAGCGGGGCCGCGCGCGGGTCCGGACGTTGAGCGGCGCCACCACCGGGCCGCGCGTGGCTTCGTCGATCCGGTACTCGACCTCGCTGAGCCGCGAGGGGCAGCAGAGGGGATCCGCGTCGGTGTAGCGGAGGAAGTCCGCGGCGAGATGGCGGGGCGACTCCAGGCGCACCGCCTGCCACGCTCCATCGGTGCGCGCGTTCATGCGCACGGGGGACAGCGTGCCCGCATAGCGGTCGCGCGTGAAGACGAAGACCTGGAAGGTCCACGGCCGGCACATGCCGTCCCAGTCGGCGGCGGCGGGCACCACGGTCGTCTCCCCGGCGGTGTGGGCGGGGCCCGAGAGCCACCAGCCGGCCCCGGTCACCGCCTGGTCCGAGGCGGTACGCGGTCCACGGATGCCGGCGCGGCAGCGCTCGCGGTTGCCCACCATCTCGGCGGTGGGCGCGGGCGCGCGCGGCACCGGGACGCCGGCCTGATTCCAGGACACGAGCGGCTGGTCGAGCCAGCCGCCGCCCGCGGGGGGCGCGGGCGCCGCGGTGGCGCAGGCTGAGAGCAGGAGGGCCGCGGCGACGGGGAGGCGCGCGCGGGCGCTCACCCGCGCTTGAACTGCAGCGCGGCTCCGTTCATGCAATAACGCAGGCCGGTGGGCGCGGGGCCGTCGTCGAAGACGTGGCCCAGATGGCCGCCGCAGCGCCGGCAATGCACCTCGGTGCGGACCATGAAGAAGCCCCGGTCCGTGGTGGTGCCCACCGCATTCTCCTCGGGCCGGTAGAAGCTCGGCCAGCCGGTGCCGCTGTCGAACTTGGTCTCCGAACTGAAGAGGGGCAGCCCGCAGCCCGCGCAGGCGAACGTCCCCTTGCCGTACTCCTTGTCGAGGGGACTCGTCCCCGCGCGCTCGGTGCCGTGCTGCCGCAGCACCCGGTACTGCTCGGGCGTGAGCGCCGCCCGCCATTCCGCGTCACTTTTGGTTACTTCGAACGTCTCCTGGTTCGCCTTGGGCTTGGCCATGAGCCCTAGCCTATCACGCGGGATTCGCGCATTGCGTTCTCGCGCCGATTGCCCGATGGTAGGGGGCGCCATGGCGGGAGGAAGCACCGCCCAGCCGCCGCCGCTTCGCGAGCAATCGGGTTGGCGTCTCGTCACCCTGTTGCCGCTCATCGTCGTCTCCGCCGCCGGCCTGGTCTGGCTGGTCCCGCGGGCGTGGCGCATCGAGGAAGCGCTGCGCGCCGCCGGCGTGCGCCGCACGCCCGGGCTGGCGCTCTCCTTCAGCGTGCCCGAGGCGGAGCGCATCATGCGCCAGTGGGGCCAGGCGCAGCTCCTGCCTCTCGTGTACGAGGCCCTGCGCGTCGACTGGATGCTCATCGGCGTCTACACGATCTATCTCGTCTCCAACGGTCTCCTCCTCACCTGGCTGCTCCGCTTCGAGCGGCGCTCCTTCGCCCCCGTGCTCATCTGCTACCCCGTATGCGCCGCGCTCTTCGCCGCCGCCGCCAACCTCTGCCTCTACGGCCTCCTCGCGACGGCCGAGCGGCCGAGCACGGTGCTGGTGATGCTCGCGGGGGTGGCGAGCGCGGCCAAGTACATCCTCCTCGCCGAAAGCCTGCTCGCCGTCCTCGCGGCGATGGCGCGGCTGCCATGGCGCGCCCGAGGGGTCAACGCGCGCCTGGAGGACTTCCGCGCGGTCTACGGCACCGAGCGCGAGTATCTGGCGCAGCGGCGCGTGCTCGCCGGCGTGACCGGCAAGGCCGAGGCGCCCGAGAGCCTGCGGCCGCTCGGCCTGGCGCTCTCCGGCGGGGGCATCCGCTCCGCCACCTTCAATCTGGGCGTGCTCCAGACCCTGGCGCGCCTGGACATCCTGCGACGCATGGATTACCTCAGCACCGTGTCGGGAGGGGGCTACATCGGCAGCTGTCTCTCGTCGCTCCTCTCGCGGAGCCGCCCGGCCAAGGGGACCAAGCCCCGCGAGGGCCACGAGGCCTACACGTTCGATCGGGACGACACGCCCCACTTCGACACCACCGCGCCGCTCTTTCCATTCAATCCCGACCCGACGGAGCAGCCCGCGCTCCGCGACTTCAACGGACGCGATCAGGTGCGCCACCTGCGCACGCACGGCGACTTCATCATCGCGCGGCGCTCGCTCCTGTCGCGCGAGGTGCTGCGCGCGGTGGGGAATCTCCTCGGCGGGCTCTTCTACCACCTGCTGATCTTCACCCTCTTCCTGGTGGCGTTCAGCGGCATCTACTGGGGCGTGGTGGGGGTGATGATCGGCCCCGGCATCGCCGGCATCGGCCAGCTCACCCCGGGCGGCTACGCGCTGTCGCTGGTGGACTGGCCGCTCAAGGGCGGCCTGGGCCGCTGGCCTCTCTTCTACGCGGTGGCCATCGGCGCCGTGGTCACGCTGGCGAGCTTCTTCCTGGCGCGCGCGGTGCCGCGCTGGGTGCCCGAGCGTCTGTTCTACGTGGAGGGCCAGTCCATCGAGGAGACGCGCGAGTACGCCTCCCTCTGGGCGATGTTCATCGTGAGCCTCGTCACCGCGGTGGCGGTGACGTGGTACTTCGCGGCGAAGACCGGCCCGCGCCTCGGCTACCTGCTGCTGCCCCTCGGCGTCTACGTGGGCGGGCAGGCCACCGCGCTGCTCCTCCATCCGTTCGTGTCGATCGCCAAGCGCTTCAACCGCAACGACCGCTCCCGCTTCGCCGCCGCCAAGGGCATCTTCAACTACCTCACCGTCATCTCGCTGGTCGTGGTGTGGATCCCTTATCTCGCCTACTGGGTGCAGGGCGCGGGGCTCAGCGCGGGCACCGCCGGGGGCTGGCTCGGCAGCGTGGTGGCCGCGCGGGTCCTGCTGATGACGCGCGGCGCCGCCGCCGTGGCGGCGGGGCGCTCCTGGCTGGCGCGACTCGCGCAGATCTCCACGCGCCTGCGGAACGGCCTCCTCGCCCTCTGCGTGGCCGTCATCGTGCTCGGCGGGCTCGTGCTCGTGACGGCCGGGCTCATCGCGCTGCAGCCGGAGGGCGTGCCGCACACCTTCCTCCCCTTCGCGATCGGGCTCACCGCGCTGGCGTTCTTCGGCGCCTTCGGCATCGCGCTGGACTTCAACAGCCTGTCTCTTCACTACTTCTACCGCGACCGGCTGGTGGAGACGTATCTGCAGACCTACGTGCCCCACGTCGATCCGCGCTACGGGAGCGTGCAGGTGCCCATGCGGGACGACGCCGAGATCCCGCTCACCCATACGCACGGCGTGCAGCGCGGAAAAGAGGCCGCCGGTCAGCCCTGCGTGACCGCGTCTCCGCTCCACCTCGTGGTGAGCGCGCTGAACCTGACCTCGAGCCGCGACATGGCCCGGCGCGACCGCAAGAGCGACTACTTCGTGTTCTCGCGCCTGCATTGCGGCTCCGAGACCACCGGCTACATGGACACCGCGCGTTACCGGAGCGGCGAGACCAAGCTCGCCCGCGCCATGACCATCTCCGGCGCGGCGGCGTCGGCGGCGATGGGGCGGCAGACCTTCCTCGCCCAGTCCTTCGCGCTGACGCTGCTCAACGTTCGGCTCGGCCAGTGGATGGAGAATCCGCGCTACCGCGGAGGGCGCTACGCGCACCGGATGGAGGGCGGCGTCTTCTGGCCCGTCTACCTCCTGCGCGAGATCCTCGGGACCACCAACGCCAATCACCGGCTCATCAACCTGTCCGACGGCGGCCACACCGGCGACAACCTCGGGATCTGCCCGCTCCTCAAGCGGCGCTGCGCCATCATCATCGCCTGCGACGCGGAGGCCGATCCCGGGCACGTCTTCGGCTCGCTCACCGAGGCGCTGCGGCAGATCTACATCGACGAGAACATCGAGGTGGACATCACGCTGAAGGACCTGCACCTCGACGCCGCCACCGGCTTCACCAAGGCGCACGCCGCCCTGGGCGTCATCAAGTACCCGCGCCTCCTCGACACCGCCGGGCAGGAGATCCGGCCCGCGGAGACGGGCTATCTTCTCGTGCTCAAGTCCTCGGTGGTGGGCGACGAGTCGGCCCCGGTGCTCAACTACCGGCAACAGAACGCGGACTTCCCCCATCAGACGACCGGGGATCAGTTCTTCGACGACGATCAGTTCGAGTCGTATCGCGCGCTGGGTGCGCTGGTGGCCCAGGAGACCCTGAAGAACGTGGCCGACATCGCATGGAACACCAGCGAGAAGGACTGGGCGAGACATTGGGGGAATCACCCCTGATGGTAAGATACGTGATCATGAGCGCGCCGAAGCGGCGGAAGACCGTGACCGTGAGCGTGGGCGGGGTGCGGGTGGGCAGCGACCGGCCCATCGTGGTGCAGTCCATGACCAATACCGACACCGCGGACGTGGCGGGGACGGTGGCCCAGGTCAACGCGCTCCACGCCGCGGGCAGCGAGCTGGTGCGGGTCACGGTGAATACCGAGGCCGCCGCGCGGGCCGTCCCCGAGATCGTCAAGCAGGTCAGCGTCCCGGTGATCGGCGACTTCCACTACAACGGCCACGTGCTCCTCACCAAGTATCCCGCGTGCGCCCGGGCGCTCGCCAAGTACCGCATCAACCCCGGCAATGTCGGCGGCAAGCATCACGACGACAACTTCCGCGCCATCGTCCAGGTCGCCATCGACAACGACAAGCCAGTGCGCATCGGCGTCAACTGGGGGAGCCTCGACCAGAACCTCCTCACCCAGATGATGGACGCCAATGCCCGGAGCGCGAATCCGCTCGACGCGCGCGACGTCACCATGAACGCGATGGTGGAGAGCGCCCTCCAGTCCGCCGAGCTGGCCGAGCAGACCGGGCTGGGCCACGACCGCATCATCCTCTCCGCCAAGGTCTCGGGCGTGCAGGACCTGGTGGACGTCTACCGCACGCTCGCCCCGCGCTCGGACTATCCGCTGCACCTCGGTCTCACCGAGGCCGGCATGGGCGCCAAGGGGATCGTGGCCAGCACCGCCGGGCTGGCCATCCTGCTGCAGGACGGCATCGGCGACACGATTCGCGTCTCTCTCACCCCCAAGCCGAACGGCGACCGCACGGAAGAGGTGCACGTCTCGCAGCTCATCCTCCAGTCGTTGGGGCTCCGGAGCTTCCTGCCCCTCGTCACCGCCTGCCCCGGCTGCGGGCGCACCACCTCCACGTTCTTCCAGGAGATGGCGGAAGAGATCCAGACCTACATCCGCGACCAGATGCCCCGGTGGAAGGATCGCTACGCCGGCGTGGAAGAGCTGAAGGTCGCGGTGATGGGCTGCGTGGTGAACGGCCCCGGCGAGTCCAAGCACGCCGACATCGGGATCTCGCTGCCCGGCACCTTCGAGGAGCCCAAGGCGCCCGTGTTCGTGGACGGCGCGCTCAAGCTGACGCTCAAGGGCGACACCATCGTCGCCGACTTCCTGAAGATCCTCGACGCCTACGTCGAGAAGCGCTACGCCGGCCGCGCCCGCGCGTAGACGTAGGCCTGCCGCGCCCAGAACTTGACGTCCACTGCCGGCCAGTCCGCGTCCGGACGCGACTGGACCACGGCGACCCAGTCGGCGCCGCACTCGGGATGAGCGGCGCCTCCGGTGGCGAGCGCGCGGCCCCGCATGCGCTCGTCCAGGCGAAACGCCACCGTGCTCTGGCCGACCGCGAAGCCGAACACCACCCCGTTGGTGGCGGCGAGCACGTAGCGGTACGCCGCCGCATCCGGGCAGAACATCTCGACGTCGCCGAGGCCATGCACCGCCGCCCGCAGCGCATCCGCGATGTCGGAGTGCGCCGACTTGTCCCGGAGATACGCGAGCACCCGCTCGTTGATCGCGGTGGCGAGTCGCGGCGGAACGGGTGGCACGGCGGCGAGCATAGCCCCGCCGCCCGCCCGGAACGCTATAGAATCGCCCCGTGCCTCCGGCCCGCTCTGCCCGCACGCGCTTGATCCGTCTCGCCGAGTGCACGTGGCCGGAGGCGCGCGCCCTGGCCCGGGAGCGTCGCACCGTGGTGCTGCTGCCGCTGGGCGCCGTCGAGCAGCACGGCCCGCATCTGCCGCTGCTGGTGGACTGGCTGGGCGCGGAGGAGCTGGCGCGGCGGCTGGCGCCGCATCTCGCGCGCGCGGGCTGGCGGCCGGTGCTGGCGCCCGCCCTGCCCTACGGCGCGAGCCCGCTCGCCGAACGCTGGCCGGGCACGATGTCGCTGTCGCGCGCCGCGCTCACCCGGGTGATCGTCGAGCTCGTGCGGGCCCTCGCGCGTCAGGGCTTCCGGCGAATCGTCCTCACCAACTACCAGGCCGATCCCGCGCAACTTCGCGCCATCGCGGCGGCCCGCCGCGCGCTGGCGCGCCAGCGCGTGCGCGTGCTGGTGGCGGGCTTTTCCCCCGAGCCGCGCGAGCAGGCGCTCATGCTGGCGCCGGCGGTGGTCCGGCTCCTGCGGAGTCCGCGGCCCGAGCGCGAGTGGCACGCGGGGGAGCTCGAGACCGCGCTGATGCTGGCCG
>DATEDO010000089.1:0-21669 GCA_035281625.1 Candidatus Methylomirabilota bacterium | reverse complement strand
GAGGCCGGGGAAGACGGCGGCGCCATCATCGACTGGCTG
The DNA here is from genome assembly GCA_035281625.1 of Candidatus Methylomirabilota bacterium. Classification (GTDB taxonomy): domain Bacteria; phylum Methylomirabilota; class Methylomirabilia; order Rokubacteriales; family CSP1-6; genus DASRWT01. The sequence goes on along the minus strand of DATEDO010000089.1, from coordinate 21,630 downwards.
CTGAAGGAAAGCTCGAGCTCCCGCCGCTGAGGGCCGGCGCCGGCGCGGGCCCCGCGCGTCAGCGCGGGCGGGCGGCGGCGTCGCGCACGAAGCGGTCGAAGGGGCCGGACACCCGCACCACCTCGTTCACCGGCCACGCCCCGCGCGTCACCGTCACTACCAGCAGGTCGCCGGCGATCCCGGCGCGGCGAGTCTCCGGCGTGACCGGCACGAAGGCGAGCGTGCGCGGCGCGTCACCCTCCGTGAATCGCGCGAATTCGACCTGACGGCCGTCCGGGCTCAGCGCGAAGACGCGACCGCCCTGGCGATCCGCCACGAACAGCCAGTCGGCGGGGCCGACGGCCATGCCCGCGGCGACCGGCCCGCGCAGCACCATCACGGGCGGGCCGTCGCTCGAGAGGCGCCAGAGCTCGCCGGGGCCCCGCTGCCACGGCGCTTCCGTGGCGCCGTCGGCCGCGATCCACAGATGCTCCGCGCCAGCAGAGAGCAGCCGGGGCCGCGGCAGCCGCAGCACGCTCGGGTCCAGCACTTCGCCTTGGCCGTCCAGGCGCACCACCGTGCCCTGGATGCGGTCGGCGACGAGCAGCGCGCCACGCGAGTCGATCGCCACGCCTTCCGGCTGCCGGAACAGCGCGGCGGTGCCGCGTGGCGGGGTGCCGCCCGCCACGAGCTCCACCCGCCCGTCGCGCATGCGATACAGCACGCCCACGGAGCGGTCGCGATCGAAGGTCGTGAGCAGGAGCTCGCGACCATCCCGGACCACGCCGATCTGCGGATTGGGCAGCGGGGGCCCCACGAGGAAGCGCGCCTCGACCTCGGGACTCAGCCGGGCGCCGCCCGCCGGGATGCGATAGATCCGGAGCAGGTCCTGCCCCTCGCCGCCGGAGTAGCGCCGACCCGAGCGAGCCAGATAGAGGGTGCCCTCGGCGTCCACGGTCAGCGTGGAGGTGGACGGGATGCCGGGCAGCCCGCGCCACGAATCCGCGGTGAAGCCCTCACCCGTCACGTAGGTCTGCGCGGCGAAGCCGGCCGGCAAGGTGAACTCGGCGGCTCCCGCGCCCGAGGCGAGCGAGAGCGCGGCGAGGACGAGGACGGGGACGAGGCGCATGCGCCCTCGATGAGACCACGCGCGCCACGAGCACGCAAGACCCGAGCTGAGGGGGAATGATAGGATGTCGCGCATGGGACTCGAGCAAGAGCTCACCGACGCGCTGACCCGAGCCATCAAGGAGAAGGACACGCGCACCGCCGACGCGGTGCGGATGCTCAAGACCAAGCTCCAGGAGCGGCGCACCGCCAAGGGCTTCTCCGGCACGGTGGACGACGCGCTCGTCCTCGACGTCGTGGGCGCCTACCGCAAGCAGCTCCAGAAGGCGGTGGCCGAGTACGACAAGCTGGGCGACCGGGGCGCGGCCCCGGCCGCGCAGCTCCGGTTCGAGATCGAGTTCTGCGAGCGCTTCCTCCCCCGCGGGATGGACGAGGCCGCCCTGCGCGCGCTGGTGCGCGAGCGGGTGGCCGCGCTCAAGATCACCGATCCCAAGCAGGCGGGCCGCCTCGTGGGGGACATCGTCAAGAGCCACAAGGGCCAGGTCGAGGCCGCCGACGTGAAGCGGATCGCGGACGAGCTGCTGGGAGGAGGCGCGGGATGAACGGAGTCACCCTGCCGACCGAGACCGTGTTCGTGATGGAGATGTCGCCGATCAAGTTCGGGCTCGGCGCCATGGATGAGATCGGCTTCGACGCCGTGCGCCTCGGGCTGCGCAAGGCGCTGATCTTCACGGACCGCAACCTCGCCTCCGCCGGCCTGCCCGACCGCGTGCGCGCGCTGCTGGAGGAGCAGGGCGTGAAGGCGGACGTCTACGACGGGGTGGAGGTGGAGCCCACGGATCGGTCCATGGAGGACGCCGCCGAGTACGCGCGCACCAAGGAGTTCGACGGTCTGGTGGCGGTGGGCGGCGGCAGCACCATCGACACCTGCAAGGCGGCCAATCTCCTCACCTGTCATCCCGCGCCGCTGCTGGACTACATCAACAGGCCGGTCGGCAAGGGCGTGCCCGTCCCCGGGCCGCTCAAGCCCCTCATCGCGGTGCCCACCACCGCGGGGACGGGCAGCGAGACCACCGCGGTGGCGGTCACCCACGTGCTGGACCAGAACGTCAAGGCCGGGGTGTCGCACCGCCTGCTCCGTCCCGCGCTGGGCGTGGTGGATCCTCTGAATACCATCACCGCGCCGCCCGAGGTCACCGCGGCCGCCGGCGCCGACATCCTCACCCACGCCATCGAGTCCTACACCACGCGGCCCTACAACGCCCGCGCCAAGCATCACCCGCCGGACCGGCCCGCCTACATCGGCGCCAATCCCGCCAGCGACGTCTGGTGCGAGAAGGCCATCGAGTACGTCGCGCGTTACCTCCGCCGGGCGGTCCTGAACGGGCTGGATCTCGAGGCGCGGGTGAGCCTGGCGCTCGCCGCCAACTATGCCGGGATCGGCTTCGGGAACGCCGGCGTGCACATCCCCCATGCCCTCGCCTACCCCATCGCCGGGCTCGTGCGCGACTACGTGCCGCAGGGCTACCGCACGCGGCACGCCATGGTGCCCCATGGGATGGCGGTCATTCTCACCGCGCCGTCGGCCTTCCGCTTCGTCTACACCACCGCGCCGGAGCGGCATCTGCGTGCCGCGGAGCTGATGGGCGTCCCCGTGGCCGGGCTCTCCGAGGCGGATCGCCGCGAGGCACTGCCGCGCGCGCTCATCGCGCTCATGCGCGACACGGGAATTCCCAACGGCCTGCAGGCGGTGGGCTACGGGGAGCGGGACATTCCCGCGCTCGTGGACGGGACGCTGAAGCAGCCGCGGCTCCTCGCCGGCGCGCCGCGCGCCGTGGGAGCCGCGGATCTCGACTGGATCTTGCGCGACGCCATGCAGTACTGGTAGCGCCGCGCCCGCGGCCGCTTACCAGACCAGGAAATACGCCAGGGTCCAGCGGCGCGGGGCCTCGCCCCGCTCGGCGCCCCGTCGGACGCTCTCCTCGCGCGGCGCCACCGCGTGGCGCCGCTCCGCCTCCTCGCGCAGCTCCGCGAGCCGGGCGTCCACGATCTTGTGCAGCGCGTATTCGTTCAAGTACATGGCTCCCCTCCCCGTCACCGCGCGGCCGCCGCGAGCGGCCCGACCATCCGCGTGGCCCGCGTCGAATGCGGCGTGGGCAATGGCGGCAGCAGCACGATCTCGAAGGGGCGCGCGGTCGCGTCCTGCATGACGGTCTCGGCGATGCGCACCAGGGGGGCGATCAGCGTTGCGCGGCCCGCGGGCACGCGCATCCGCACGCGCCAGCCGCCGCCCGCGCGCGAGAGCACCTCCGGCGCGGCCACCGCGCCCAGCTCACGATGGATGGCGTCGGTCACCCGGATCTGGAGCGCCACGCGGGTCTCCACGCGCCGCCGGCGCCACTCGGCGATCCACACGAGCCCCACCACCACGGCAATCGGCATCAACCCCAGCAGCACGGTCATCACGATGATCATGGCGTCCCCTTTCCCGTTTCTTGCTCGTGAGACACCGGGGAGGGCGCCGCGTGAAACACGGGCGCGCGGGACGCCCGGAGGGGGGAGGACTAGGCCGGCAGCGGGTGGAGGTCGGGCCGGCACGAGGTGCACGGCGCCAGACCCACGGCCTCCGCGCGGGCGCGCGAGCCGTAGAGCGTGAAATCGGTCAGCGGCTTGTCGCCGATGGAGCCGCAGGTGGGCAGGCAGTACTCCGTGTCCTGCAGGTGGCAGTAGTAGACCGCGTTCCGATCCACGTGGAGCGCCTCCCCGTGGCCACCGACGCGCAGCCCCTCCAGCGAGAGCAGCCGCTGCTTGAGGCTGAGCTTGCGGCCGGCATAGCCGACCAGATCGCCCTCGCTCCCCACCACCCGGTGGCACGGCACCACGATCGGGAGGGGATTGTGCCGCAGGGCCTGCGCCACCGCCCGGCTCGCGCGCGGCGCGCCGATCTCGCGGGCGATGCCCGCGTAGGACCGCACCGCCCCGAAGGGCAGCGCGCTGGTCGCCTCCAGCACGCGACGCTGGAAATCGCTGCCGGACAGACGCAGGTCGAGCGGCCAGTCGAGCCGGGTCCGCCGGCCCTCGAGATACTCCGCCAGCTCGCGGAAGAGGCCCTGGATGCGCGGGCGGTCCTCGACCGACTCGGCGTGCGCGCGCGCGAGCTTGGCGCTCGCGGCTCTCGACGAGGCGAGATACTCCACCACCGACACGCCCTGCTCGGTGGCCCCGATGAGAATGGGCCCCAGCGCGCTCTCGAAGACGCCGAAGCGCACCAACCGGCTCCGCAGATCGGCGAGCCGGCTCTCGAGCTCCGCGCGCGCCAGCGTGGGATCGCCGCCCGGCGCCGGCGCCTGCCGCAGCCCGGCCATCATGCCCTCGATGGCCCGATAGCGCGTGAGCTCGGTGCGGCACTCGGCGCACTCGGCGAGATGCATCTCGACCCGCCGCGTGGCCGCCGCACTCGCCTCCGCCGCGGCCAGCGCCACCAGATCCGGCTCGATCTCCCGGCACGTCGGATTCGCGGTGCTCATGTCTCCCGGTCTCCCGTCCCGATGGGCGCGATGGCGAGCTCGCCCAGGCCGCGCCGGATCTTCCGCAGGGCCTGGAACACGTGGGCCCGCGCGCTCTCTCCGGAGCACTCGAGGCTCTGCCCGATGGCGTTGTAGTCCAGCTCGTGGATCTTCCTCATGGTGAAGGCCAGTCTCTGCTTCAGGGGCAGCATGGCCACGATGTCCGCCAGCCGCCCGTTCGCCTGCTCGACCACCGCTTCTCCTTCCGGACCGGCGCTGTCTTCGCGCTCTGCCCGGTACGTCATCGCCTCCTGGGCCCGCCGCCGCCGCGCCTCCGATCTCCAGTGATTCCGGCACAGGTTGGTGGCGATGGTGAACAGCCACGCCCGGACGTTGGAGCCCGGCGGCAGGGCGGCATGCGCCCGGTACGCGCGGAGGAAGGTCTCCTGGCAGAGGTCGTCGACGTCGCTCGGACGCCGCGTCACCCGCGCCAGGTACCGGTAGATCTCCGCGTGGTGCATCGCCACCACCGCCTCGAACGCCTGGTCGGCCATCACTCTACTCATGAGACACCGAGGAGAGCGAGGCGTGAAACCGGGGACAGGGACGACCGAGGCCAGGAGGGAAGTCTAGTCTTCACGAACACTTGGATCGGGGCGCCTCAGAGCTGACCTGAATCGCCCCAGTCGTCGAGGAGTGCCCGGTAGGCGGGGTCGTCGTAGCGAGCCAGGTGGAACGCGCGCGCATAGGCGGGCAGCGGCCGACCGGCAATGTGGTCGGCCAGAAGATCGGCGGCTCCATTGGATGCCATCAGGCCGTACCCCGAGAGTCCGCCCAGCATGTAGGCGCCCTCGACGGGTAGCGGGCAGGCGAGAAGGCGGTTCTCCTCGGTCTTGGTGTAGTAGCCACCGTCCACGTAGGAGCGCGGCAGCCGATCGGCGTAGCGGGTCATGGCCGGGATCATCCGGGAGAGGCCGCGCACGACGACCTCCGCATAGTTGGGATCGAAGGCGATGGGGAACGTGGGCTCCACGGGCTCGACGTCGTAGGTCCAGACCCCGAGAACGATCGGGCTGTCGCCGGCGCCCTCGGGCCGCCCGTGCACCCCGGCGGGCAGCTCCTCGAGCAGGTGCCGGATGTCCGGGGCCTCTCCCAGCACCGCGCGCTCGTCGTCCGACCACGGCAGCCGCACCGGATCGACCCAGATCATCATGGGCGCGTGCCGCGGCACCGCCCCGAGGGAGTCGGTGAAGGCGACCTTGGCGTGGCGCTCGCAGAAGAGCGGCAGGTCCACCCCGAGCAGCCGGACCAGCGGCTTCATGAACGGCCCGCCCGCGGCGACGAAGCGCGGGCTCGCGATGGACGCGGCGCCGCCCGGTCCCGCGACCCGCACGCCGCGCACCTTCCCGCCCTCCGACTCCACCGCCTCCACCCGGCCCTCGACGAGGCGCACGCCCTTTTCCCGTGCGCGCTCGAGGAGGTACATGCCCATCTGCTGGCCGCTGAACCATCCGCAGCGCCGCGCGTGCAGCAGCGCCACCGTGTCCTCGGCGAGATACGGGAAGTGCCGCCGGATCACCGAGCGATCGGTGATGACGTCCGCGCCCACGGGCTCTCCCTCGAAGCCCTCGGCGGGAGCCGGCACGTATTCGGCGCCCGGCGTCGTGTGCCGGCGCGTGGGCCCCGCGCCGCGGCCGGTGGCCTCCTCGGCGGCGCGGACGAAGTCGGGGATGCGGGCCGGATCGGCGGTCGCGAAGAGATAGCCGCGCCGGTTCATGCGGAACACATTGCCGCTCTCGCGCGCCAGCTCCTCCAGGAGGTCGATGCTCCGGTTCATGAGCGCGATCATGTCGTTGCCGGGCCCCGGCCACCAGTTGCGATAGGACTCGGCGGACTTGTCGCTGGTGAGCGACAGCGGCGGGCGCTCGTCGACCAGCGCCACGTTGCCGATGCCGCGGCGGACGGCGAGATGATAGGCGGCGGCGATGCCGGCGATGCCGGCTCCGCCGATCACCACTTCCGCGGTCTGGGCGCCCATGTCGTCATGATCCTACCCCAACGCCGTCCATCGCGGCGGCGAGGTGTATCCTCGGGACGAGGGGGTCCCCGATGCGATGGCGTGACATGCGCGGCAGCGGCAATATCGAGGACCGCGAGGGGGCCGGCCCGGCGCGCGGCCTCGGCGGCGGCGCCAAGATCGGCGGCGTGGGCCTCATCGCGGTGGTGGTGGTGAGCCTGCTCCTGGGGCTGAACCCGCTCGACGTTCTGGTGGGCCTGCAAGGCGACGGACCCCCGACGACCCAGGCGCCGTCGGAGTCGCCGTCCGCGCCGCCCGCGTCCCGTCCCGCGCCGGGCGACGACCCGGGGAAGGACTTCGTGGCCCGCGTGCTCGGGGACACCGAGGACACGTGGCGCGAGCTCTTCGCGCGCATGGGCGGCGACTACCGGCCACCCCGCCTCGTCCTCTTCCGGGGATCGGTCGACTCCGCCTGCGGCATGGCCAGCTCGGCGGTGGGCCCCTTCTACTGTCCGGCCGACCAGCGCGTCTATCTCGACCGCGCCTTCTTCGACGATCTCTCGGCCCGCTTCGGGGCCCCCGGGGAGTTCGCCCGCGCCTACGTGATCGCCCACGAGATCGGCCATCACGTTCAGAATCTCCTGGGCATCACCGACAAGGTGGCCTCGGCGCGGCAGCGCGGCGGCGCGAGCGGCAATGCGGTATCGGTGTCGCTCGAGCTCCAGGCCGACTGTCTCGCCGGCGTGTGGGGGCACTTCGCCCATCGGCGCGGCCTCCTCGACCCGGGCGACGTGGAGGCCGGGCTCCAGGCCGCCGCCGCCATCGGGGACGATCGCCTGCAGCGCCAGTCCCGCGGCTCTGTCAGCCCCGAGTCGTTCACGCACGGCTCCTCGGCCCAGCGGGTGCGCTGGTTCCGCACCGGGCTCGACCGCGGCGACGTGCGCGAGTGCAATACCTTCTCATCGGCGGCGCGTTGAGCGCCGGCCAGGGAGTCTCACCGACATGGCGATCTCCGCGGCGCCCGTGACCATCACGCCCCTGCACCCCTGCCTGGGAGCCCGCGTCGAGGGCGTGGATCTCACTCAGCCCCTGCCCGACGCGGCCTTTCGCCGCATCGCGGACGCCTTCGAGGAATACTCCGTGCTCGTCTTCCGCGATCAGCGGCTCACCGACGCCCAGCAGAAGGCCTTCAGCGAGCGGTGGGGGCCGCTCGAGCTGACCATCATCTCGCCGGGCCAGGAAGCCCGCTACGACCCGCGGCTGGTGGACCTCTCCAACGCCGACCCCGATCACGGCGGTCTCATGGACTGGAGCGATCGCCGCATGATCTATCAGTCGGGCAATCAGCTCTGGCACACCGACAGCTCGTTCAAGCCGATTCCCGCGCACTCGTCCGCGCTCTCGGGGCGCGAGGTGCCGCCGGTGGGCGGGGAGACGGAGTTCGCGAGCATGCGCCACGCCTATGCGGGGCTGCCGGAGAAGACCAAGGCCCTCCTCGAGGGCAAGGTGGCGGTGCACAGCATCATCTACTCGCGCAGCCTCATCGCGAAGGGCCTCTTCGATCCCGCGCAGGCCGCCAACCTGCCCGCGGTGCGCCACGCGGTGATCCGGGCCAATCCGGTCAACAAGCGCAAGAGCCTCTACATCGGCTCGCACGCCTGGTTCATCGAGGGGCTGTCCTATGCGGAAGGCCGGCGCATCCTCGACGAGCTGCTCGCCCTGACCACCGCGCCCGAGCGCGTCTACCGGCACGTATGGGCGCAGTGGGATCTCGTCATGTGGGACAACCGCTGCGTGCTCCATCGCGGCCGGCCGTGGGATTCCGCGCGGTACCCCCGCGTCATGCGACGGACCACGGTGGCCGGCGACGGTCCCACCGCGAATCCGCCGCTGGCCGATCCCGCGACGCTCCCCGCGATCGAGACGGCCTGAGCGTCAGCCCGCGCGACCGCGGAAGCGCGCGACCGAGAACTCGGCGAGGTCGGTCGCGGGCCGCTTGCCGAGCAGCTGCTCGGCGACCAGCTTGCCGCTGAGCGCCCCGAGGGTCAACCCGGTGGGGCCGTGCCCGGTGTTCAGGTAGACACCGCGCACCCCCGGCACCCCGCCCAAGACCGGCAGCGTGTCGTCCGAGTAGGGGCGGAGGCCCACGCGAATCTCGCGGAGCTCCGCCCCGGCCAGCCCCGGGGCCACGCGCAAGGCCTCGGCCAGCACCTCGCGCACCCCCGCCGCGGTGGTGTGCGGCGCGAAGCCCGAGCCGGTCTCGCGGGTCGCCCCCGCGACGACGCGGCTGTCCGGCCATGGCACGAGGTAGTGGTGGTGGAAGGCGTTCACCATCGGCCAGCGTGAGGTCTCGACGCCACCCAACCCCAGATGGATGATCTGTCCGCGCTGGGGCGCGACGGGAATGTGAACGCCGAGCTGCCGTCCGAACGCGTCCGACCACGCGCCGCCGGCGATGACGACCGCGCCGGCGGCCACGGGCGCTCCGCCGGCCATCACGCCGGTCACCGCCCCGCCCTCCAGGATGAGCCTCTCGACGGCGCCGTGGCGGCTCACGAGGCCGCGCGCCTCGGCGGCGGAGCGGAGCGCTCGATTGAGCAATCGCCCGTCCACGCGCGCGGCGCCGCGCGAGTAGATGGCGCCGTGCGGCGGCGCGAGCGGCGGAAAGAGCTCGCGCGCCTCGGCGGGGCTGATCTCGCGAAGATCCTCGCGCGCCGGCGCCCCGCGGCGCGCCTGCCGATCGAAGATGGTCCGGCGCGCGTGCGCGAACGCTTCCACCTCATCGTCCGACACCGCCACCACCAGCTTGCCGCAGCGCGAGTAGCCGGGATCGCCGCTCTGCTCGGCGCGCAGGCGATCCACGAGGACGGGATAGTACTCGACCGCGTCCATGGCGAAGCGGTACCACGCCTCGGGATCGCGGCTGTTGGTCTCGGGCGAGAGGATGCCGGCCCCGGCGTCGGTGGCGCGCCCCACGTCCTCGCGATCCACCAACAGCGTGCGGGCCCCGGCGCTCACGAGGTGATACGCGGTGGCCATGCCGAGGAGCCCGCCTCCCACCACCGCGGCGTCGAAGGTCGTCATGGGCGGAGCCTAGGGCTCGGGACGGGCCCCGTCAAGCGATCGCCGCCGCTAGCGGCGCAGCGGCTCCTCGTCGGGCGCGCGCCGGGCGCCGTCGCGACGCGCCTCGTCCTCGCTCGCGTAGCAGCGCTCCGGGCTCGTCTCCTCGTAGAAGCGGGTGCCTGGCCGGTGATAGACCCGCCCCGATTCCTCCGACGCGTAGCCCTTGATGGGATGGTCGGGGGGACACGCCCACGGGGTGATGGGCGGAACGCCGGGCCGCTCCTCCGCGAAACCGGCGGCGCCGGCAGTGAGGCACGCGGCCAGCATGCCGGCCACCGCCAATCGCCCGCCCGATCCTCTGCCCTTCTGGCCGCCCCGGAGGTATAGTCCCCGCATGAGGATGTCACGCCGCGGTGCCAGCCTAGCGCGTCGCTGAGGAGAATCCATGAACTACACCCGTATCTCCGCCGACTGCCATCTCGACCTGCCCTGGATGCCGCCGGACCTTTTCACGGCCAATGCGTCCGCGGCAATGAAGGAGCGCATGCCCTTCACCAAGGACGGGCCCGACGGCCCTTACTGGACCTGCCGCAACGGTCAGTCATTCGGATTGGTGAACGGGGTGGGCCCGGCCGGCCAGAAGTTCGTCCCCGGCATGCATCATCGGGTCGACGTCATGGCCAAGACCGGCCTCTACGATGACGGCAAGAAAGGCATCCGGCGGGTGTCGGACCCCCATCTCCGCATCAAGGACATGGACCGGGACGGCGTGGACGCGGAGGTCATGTACGGCATTCTCGGCGCCGCCACCCGGCTCAACGACCACGAGGCGGCCAACGAGATGTTCCGCATCTACAACGACTGGCTGCGGGACTTCTGCCGCCACTATCCCGAGCGTGAGATCGGGCTCGCGTGTCTCCCCTACGGCGACATCGACGCCGCGGTGAAGGAGATCTACCGGGTGGCCAAGCTGGGGCTGCGCGGCCTCGAACTGTCCTGCTCCTGGGACATGGAGCCCATGTGGCATCCGGTGTGGGAGCCCATCTGGAAGGCCGTGAACGACGTGAATCTGCCGCTTCACTTCCACACGTTCCCGTCGCTGCCGCCGGGCAAGCTCGACTCCCAGACGGGTCTCACCCGCCGCGCCGCCTTCTTCACGGTGGTCTCGGGCTTCCAGATGAACCTGGTCAACATCCTCGCCGCAGTGATCGGCGCCGCCGTGCTCGAGCGCTACCCCAACGTGCGCATCGCGTTCGGCGAGAGCGGCATCGGCTGGATCCCCTACGCCCTCGACCGCATGGACTTCGAGTGGGAGGACCGCTTCCACGATCTCGGTCTCAAGATGAAGCCCAGCGACTACTGGCGCCGGCAGTGCAAGGCCACCTTCCAGTTTGACCGCATCGGCACCAAGCTCATCGAGGACATGGGGGTGGAGACGCTCATGTGGGGCTCGGATTACCCGCACGGCGACGGGGTGTGGCCCGAGTCCACCCGCTACATCGACGAGCAGTTCGGGCATCTGCCGCCCGCGGTGACGAAGAAGATCACCTGCGAGAACGCGGGACGCTTCTACGGCCTGATCGCGTGACGACCGCGCCGCGCCGACGGGCTACACGCGGATGCGCACGCCGGCGCGGTGGAGCGCCCACATGAGCGCCCACCAGAGCGCGAGGTAGGCGAGCGCGTAGGCCAGCGAAGCGTTGACCGGCGCCGCCCAGGGCGCGAAGACGTGGCTGTAGAGCCAGGCCTGGAGCGCGCGGGGCGGCTCCCCCACCTTGATGATGACCATGAGCTTGGCCATCAGGGTGGAGAGGAAGTAGAGCGCGAGCGCGTTCACCCCGAACACGACGAAGGGCGCGGCCCAGCCCGCGCGCCCCCGCGCCTCTATGAGCCAGTAGCACGCGGCCAGCACCAGCAGCGCCCAGCCGCCGGTGTAGAGCACGTAGGAGCTGGTCCAGAGGGGCTTGTTCAGGGGGAACGCCAGCCCCCAGAGCCAGCCAATTGCCAGGAAGATCACCCCCGCCACGGCCATCCCGCGCCAGAGCAGCGCCGGCGCACGCCCCGATCGCAGCCATCCGCCGGTGAGGACGCCGAGCAGCGTCGTCGCCACCGCCGGCACCGTGCTCAGCAGACCCTCGGGATCGTACACCTTCGACACGCGCCAGAGATGCTGCGGGCCCAGGAGCGCGCGGTCGAGATAGGCGGCGAGATTCCACTCCTTGCCGAGATCGCCCGCGCCGTGCCCGGGCACCGGAACGAGCGTCATCGCTCCCCAGTACGCGAGCAGGAGCGCGCCGGCCCAGATGGCCTGCCCGCGCGGCCCCGCCGCGAGATACACGAGGGCCGCGACCAGATAACAGAGGGCGATGCGCTGGAGCACGCCGGGAATGCGGAGCGTGTCCCACTGGAACCACGGGATGGCGTGCAGCAGGAGGCCGAGGGTGAAGATGAGGGCGGCGCGACGGAAGATGCGCGCCAGCGCGGCCTCTCTCCCGGTGGCGGCACGGGAGTGCAGCGAGAACGGAATGGCCACGCCCACGATGAAGAGGAAGAACGGGAAGATCAGGTCGGTCGGGGTGCAGCCGTGCCAGTCGGCGTGCCGCAACGGAGGATAGATCGCGCTCCAGGTGCCGGGATTGTTCACCAGCACCATGCCCGCCACCGTCAATCCGCGAAAGACGTCGAGGGAGAGGAGGCGCCCCGCCACGCTTCTACGTTAACTCATGGACAGCACGATCTTGCCGAACTGTCCCGCCTCCTCCATGCGGCGATGGGCCGCCGCCGCCTCGGCGAGAGGGAACACCCGGTCGATGACCGGCCGCAGGTCGCCCCCCTCGTAGAGCTTCAGCATGGCCTCGAACTCCCGGGGGCTGCCCATGGTGGTGCCCAGCACGCTGATCTGCCGCCAGAAGACCGAGCGGGGAATGAAGTCCTTGATGGGCCCGGTGGTGGCGCCGTAGATGGCCACGCGGCCGCCGGCCTTGACCAGGTCGATCACCCGCGCGAGGGTCTCGCCGCCCGCGCTGTCGACGACGGCGTCGGGCCCCTGCCCGCCCGAGAGGGCGAGGATCTCCTTGGTCCACTCGCCCGTGCGGTAGTTGGCCCCGCCGGCCGCCCCCAGCTCGCGGGCGCGGGCGAGCTTGGCGTCGCTGCCGGAGGTCACCAGCACGCGCGCCTTCCGCTGGGCCGCGATCTGCAGCGCGAACGTGGACACGCCGCCGCCGATGCCGGTGACCAGCACGGTCTCGCCGGCGCGCACGCGGGCGCGACTCACCACCGCGCGATAGGCGGTGAGCGCGGCCAGCGGAATGGCCGCGGCCTCCTCGAAGCTGAGGGCGGCCGGCTTGGGCAGCGCATTGGCCGCGGGCACGGCAATGGCCTCGGCGTAGGTACCGTGGTCGGGCACGCCGAGGATGCGGAACCTCGGCCCCTGGGCCTCGTCGTCGTCACCCCAGTCGAGGCTCGGGTTGATGACCACGGCGCGTCCGACGAGGGCGCGATCCACTCCCGCGCCCACCGCCGTCACCTCGCCCGCTCCGTCCGAGCCGAGAATCACCGGCTTGGCGAAGCCGCCCGCGTAGGCGCCCGTGCCGCTGCGGATCCAGACGTCTCTGTGATTCAACGCGGCCGCCCTGAGGCGCACCGCCACTTCCCCCGGGCCGGGCACGGGGTCGGCGATGGTCTCGAGCTTCAATCGGTCCGCGGGACCGGGCTCGCGAAGGACGATGGCGCGCATGGACGGCCTCCTCGCTCGTTCAGGCGACGATCAGGGGACGCCCCGGCCGCGGGAGCATGCGCGAGGACGCGGGCTTCACCCACGGCGCTCCCGCCGGCAGCACGATCGACGTCGGCCGGACGAGATAGGCCGCGGGATCCAGCCCGGGCGGCGGCGCGCCGTGATCGCGCAACGCGCGCGCGGCCGCCATCAGGCGCTTGCGCACCTGGATGATGGCGGTGTCGCTCGTACCGAGGCGTTCATGGCTACGATCGACGATGAGCCCCTGGCTCTCCTGGATGGCCTGATCCTGCACGCCGAAACCGGGAATGCCGCAGTACATACGGCTCCGATGCGCCTCCCAGTCCATGTGGTAGTCGTTGTCCCGGTTGGCCGCGGTGCGAATGTCGCCGTAGGGCTCGGAGGTCGGCGGCGCGAACTCGCAGACGTGGGCCCCGCCGCCCGTCGCGTGCACCGCGATCTCGTCGGCGGTCAACGGCCGCTCGGTGTGCCAGGTCACCATCCAGTTCACCACGTGGGTGTCGTCCATCGGCACCCAGATGTGGGACTGCACGATGGGATCGTTCACGTCGGCCGGCGGCATCGTGTAGAACGGAAAGAGGTACTGCGTGATGCGCCAGTACCAGCCCTCGGGGTGAGCCCGGCGCGCCCCGATGAGCACGCCGTAGTCGGTGTCCACCACCTCGAAGCGGGGCGCGCGATCCCCGGTCTCCACCGCCGCGCCGACCCCGAAGCTCGCGCGGTCCATGTGTCGCGTCACCTCGCCGTCGTCGTGGCGGATCGGGGCGTGAAGGAAGGAGATGTGGCTCGAGTCGATGCCACCCTCCATCGCCTGGAACCAATTGCACTCCTGCACACGCTTGGAGATGAACGCGTGACTCTCCGGCATGAGGGTCCACTCGAGCTCGGGCAGCGGCGGCGCGGTTTCCGCCGGCCCCATGTAGGCCCAGAGCATCCCGCCGGCGTCACGGCAGGGATACGCGGTATGGCAGACCTTCGGGGCAAAGGCCGAGTCGGGCGGCTCGTTCGGCATGTCCAGACACTGCCCGTCGAGACCGAACTTCCAGCCGTGGTACGGGCAGCGCATGCCGCCGGTCTCGTTGCGGCCGAAGTAGAGCGATGCGCCGCGATGGGGACAGAACTCGCCCACGAGCCCGGGCTCACCCTCGGGCGTGCGGTGCGCGATGAGGCGCTCGCCGAGCAGGGCCACGCGCTTCACGCGGCCTCCTGGCTCCACCTCGTCGGAGCGCACCACCGGGATCCAGTACCGGCGGAGCAGCGCCCCCATGGGGGTGCCCGGCCCGACGCGCGTCAGGAGCTCATTGTCCTCGCGGCTCAGCATGGGCGGTTCCTCCGCCGGCAAGGGTAGCACGCGCGGCGGGCTTTCCGACGCGGCACCGAGTCGGGTATACTCTCCATCCGTGCACCGCACTCCGTCGAAGCCCTTTCGCTGTCCGGTCGTCTCCGAGGACGTCACGGTCTCGCTGCGGCGCCGCCGCTCGCTGCTCGGCCGGGGCGATCTCTACGTGCAGTGCAGCGAGACCGACTGCCAGTACGTGGACACCAACGAGCCGCCCTGCCCGCTCACCCTCGACCTCTTCGCCGCGGAGATCGCTGCGCGGGAGCGCGAGCGCCAGGAGTAACCACGGGCGGGGAATCCATGCCGGGGGGCGGCACGGTCGTCACGGTGTACCGCAGCCTCGCCGACATGCCAGATGCCGCGCTCCGGCTCTTCCGCGATCCGATCGGCACGGAGCCTCCAGGTGGGCTTGCCTGGTATCGCCTCCTCGCCCAGGACGCGATGAGCATCGGTCAGCACACGTACTTCTACGTCCTCTCGGAGGCGGGGCCCGACGGCGCGCCGCTCGTCGTCCTGCCGCTGCGCACCACGCCGCGCGCGCGGTGGAGCCTGCGGCCCCATGGCCCGCAGAGCTTCTCGACGATATGGACCTCGCGCTGTCATCCCATCGTGGCGGACGGGGTGAAGGACGTGGGGCCGCTGCTGCGCGACCTCGTCGCCTACATCGCGGCGGAGCCCCACTGCGATGGGTTCAAGCTGGAGCCGGTGGCGCGCGAGGACCCCATCTTCGATCACCTGGTCGGCGCCATCCGCGCCGCGGGCCTGGTGGTGCAGCCGTTCTTCTCCTTCTCCAACTGGTATCTCGAAGTGGGCGGGCGGCGCGCGGACGAGGTCATCGCGGGGCTTTCTCCCCGCCTCGCGCATACGATCGGCCAGAAGACCCGCCGGCTCCACGCCTCGGGGCGCGCCCGGATCGAGCTCGTCACCGGGGCCGAGGGCCTCGAGCCGGCCATCGCCGCCTGCGAGCGCATCTACCGCGCGGGCTGGCAGGCGGATCAGCGCTACCAGGGCTTCCTTCCCGGCCTCATCCGGGCCTGCGCGAACCAGGGCTGGCTGCGCCTGGCCGTCGCCCACGTGGACGGCCGGCCCGCCGCGGCCCAGTTCTGGATCGTGCAGCCACCGTCCGCGCTCATCTTCAGCCAGGCCTATGACGAAGAGTTCGCCAAGCTCTCCCTCGGTACCGTCCTCATGGCGCACGTGCTGCGGCACGCCATCGACGTGGACCGGGTCGAGGTGATCGATTGCCTCCAGGGCGACGACGCCTACAAGCGCGAGTGGATGACGGATCGGCGCGAGCGCTGGGGCCTGCTCGCCATGAACCCCCGGACGATCCGGGGCCTGGCCGGGATCGTTCGCCACATCGGCGGCCGCTTCGCGAAGCGGCTCGTGCGCGCGCCGTACCGCGCCCTCCGCCGGCTGGCCGGGCGGCACCCCGGCTAGTCGAGCGCCGCCACGCCGGCCCCGGCCGCGGTCTCCCACGGCAGGCGCGGGATCTGGGTCGCGAGCTTCCCCCCGCTCACGTCGATCATCGTGCCGGTGATGTAGCCGGCGAGGTCCGAAGCGAGGAAGCACACCAGGTTGGCGACGTCCTCGGCGCTCCCCCACCGCCGCAGGGTCAGCGTGTCGAGCAGCCGCCGCTGATGCGCGGCGGGCGCCTCCGCGAAGTGATTCATCTCGGTGGGGATCATGCCCGGCGCGTAGCAGTTCACGGTGATGTTCCAGGGCCCGAGCTCGCCCGCGAGCACCCGCGTGAAGTAGTGCACGCCGGCCTTGGACGCCGCGTAGGCGGCGGCGCCGGCGATGGGCAGGATGGCGGCGAAGGATGCGGCGTTGATGATGCGGCCGCTCCGCTGCGTCTTCATCACCGGGATCACCGCCCGGCAGGCCAGGAACGTGCCCTTGCAGTTCACGTCCTGGTTGAGATCCCAGATCTCCTCCGTCAGCGCCTCCACCGGCCCGCCCGGCGCCACGCCGGCATTGTTGACGAGGATGTCGAGGCGGCCGTGGGCGGCCACCATCGCCTCCACCACCTCGGCGATGCGGGCGCCGTCGCGCGCGTCGCAGTGATGGCCGCGGCCCGGCCAGCGCCGACGGGCCCATTCCGCGGCCACGTCGTCGAGGAGGTCCGGCCGGAGGTCGGTGACATGCGTGACAGCGCCCTCCGCGGCGAGGGTGGCGGCGATCACCCGGCCGATGCCGCGGCCGGCGCCGGTGACGAGGGCGACTTTGCCCCGAAGATCGATGAGCACGGGACTCCTCCTCGCGCCGCGCGGCGCGCTTACCGGGCGGCGGCGAGCGCGGCGAAGGGCGCGGTCCAGCCCACGATGCCGCCCTGCGCCCGGATCATCTCGAGCGTGGCCTGCTTGAACTCCGGGACATAGCTCTCGGTAGCGTCCTCCACGAGCAGGCAGTCGAAACCACGGTCATTCGCTTCGCGCATCGTCGTCTGCACGCACACCTCGGTGGTGACGCCCCCGAGCACGAGGTGAGTGACGCCCCAGCCGGCGAGGAGCTCGCCCAGCGGCGTCGCGTAGAAGGCGCCCTTGCCCGGCTTCACGAGCACGGTCTCGCCGGCGGCGGGGGCGAGCGCGGGGACGATGTCGTTGCCGGGCTCCCCGTCCACCAGGATGCGGCCCATGGGCCCGGGATCGCCGATGCGCACGGTCGCGCCGCCGCGCCCGCGCTTGGCGGGCGGGCAATCGGCGAGGTCCGGCCGGTGGCCCTCGCGCGTGTGCACGATGCGGAGCCCCCAGGCGCGTCCCCACGCGAGCAGCGCCGCCACCGTGGGCACGATGGCGAGGAGCCGGCTCACGTCGTTGCCCAGCGTCTCGCCGAAGCCGCCACGCTCGATGAAGTCGCGCTGCATGTCGATGACGAGGAGCGCGGTGCGCGCGGGCTCGAACACGTAGGGGTACGGCCGAGCCGCGACCTCGGGCATGGCGGATCTAGCCGGCCGCGACGGCGGCGGCGTGCCCGGCCATGGCGGGGCCGATCACGGCCACGTCCGCGCGCATGGCGGGCGTCTCGTGAACGATCTGGCCATTGAAGATGACCAGGATGCGGTCGGACAGCGCCAGCAGCTCATCCAGGTCCTCGCTCACCAGCAGCACGCCCGCGCCCGCGTTGCGCGCGGCGAGGAGTCGGTCGTGGATCTCCGCCACCGCGGCGAAGTCGAGCCCGAACACCGGATTGGCGGCGATCAGCACCGACACCGCCTCGGACAGCTCGCGCGCCAGCACCGCGCGCTGCACATTGCCGCCCGACAGCGTGGCCATGGGCGCGTCCGGCCCCGCCGTCTTCACGCGGAACTCGGCGATCCAGCGCGCGGCCTGGGTGCGCATGGCCGCCCGCGACAGCCAGGGCCCGCGGGCGAGGGGCGGCCGGTCGAAGTTCCGCAGCGCCATGTTCTCGGCCACGCTCATCGCCGGCACGCAGGCGCCGCGCAGGGGCTCCTCCGGGAGGCTATAGGCTCGGCAGCTCCGGATCTGGGCACGCGAGGCCCCGAAGGGGCGACCGTCGATACGGATCTCGCCCGCGTCGATTCGCCGCTGGCCGATCAGCGCCTCCACCAGCTCGCGCTGACCGTTGCCGGACACGCCGGCGATGCCCACGATCTCGCCCGCCGCCACGGTGAGGCTCGCCCCGCGCACCGCCGGGCGCCCGGCGTCACTCGAGACCACCAGGCCCCGCGCGGTGAGGCGCGGCGGCTCCCCCGCGCGCGGACCGCCGATCTTGCGCGCGCGGGCCTGCGGGATCTCGCGCGAGCCCACCATCAGCTCGGCGAGGGCGGCGGTGTCCAGGTCGGCCACGCGACCGCCGCCCGCGAGGCGCCCCCGCCGCAACACCGACACCGCGTCGGCGAAGGCCCGCACCTCCCGGAACTTGTGCGTGATCATGAGGACGGTGAGCCGGCCCGCCTGGGTCATCGTCCGCAGCATGCCCAGCACCTCGTCCGCCTCCGCGGGGGTCAGCACCGAGGTGGGCTCGTCGAGGACCATGACGCGGCGGCGGAGGTAGAGCTGCTTCAAGATCTCCACCTTCTGCTTCTCGCCCGCGGCCAGGCTGCCCGCCGGCCGCTCGAGGTCGAGCCGGAACGGCACCGTCTGCATGAAGGCGGCCAGCCGCTCCCGCTCCTTGCGCCAGCGGATCACCGCGGGGACGTCGTCCCGCGCCATGACCAGGTTCTCGGCCACCGTCATGCTCGGCACCAGGGTGAAATGCTGGTACACCATGCCGATGCCGAGGGCGTGCGCGTCGTGCGGCGCCCGGATGTCCCGCTCGCGCTGCCCCACCACGATCTGCCCGGCGTCGGGCTGGTGATAGCCCACCAGGCACTTCACCAGCGTGCTCTTGCCCGCGCCGTTTTCCCCGAGAAGGGCGTGGAAGGCGCCCGCGGCCACCCGCACCGTCACGTCGTCAAGCGCGGTGACGGCGCCGAAGCGCTTCGTCATGCCGAGCATCTCGACGCCGAAGGCCCCCTCGCCGGGCGCCTTTGCGGGTGGGATCGCCGTCATCGACGCGCGCCGGGCCCGGTCTTGCCGACGGTATCGAGCACCGCGGCGGAGGTCGCCACCGCGCCGAACACCCCGCCCTGCATGGTCACCATCTTGAGCGCGGCCTTGTGATTGCCGTAGTCGGTGGCGCCCGTGCCGTCCTCGAGGACGAGGCACTCAAAACCACGGTCATTCGCCTCTCTCATCGTCGTGTGCACGCACACGTCGGTGGTGATGCCGGTGAGGACGAGGTTCCGGATCCCGCGGGTGCGCAGAATCAGCTCGAGATCGGTGGCGCAGAACGAGCCCTTGCCCGGCTTGTCCAGCACGACCTCACCGGGCTCGGGCCGAAGCTCGGGAATGATCTCCCACCCCGGCTCCCCGCGCACGAGGATGCGGCCGCGCGGGCCGGGGTCTCCGATGCCCGCGCCGATGCGGCGGGAGCGCCAGCGCTTGTTGTCGGGCAGGTCGGAGAGATCCGGACGATGGCCCTCGCGCGTGTGGATCACGTGGTAGCCGCCCGCGCGCATGGCCGCCAGCACGGCCCGGATGGGCTCGATGGGCGCGCGCGTGAGCGAGAGGTCGTAGCCCATGGTGTCGACGTAGCCGCCGACGCCGCAGAAGTCCGTCTGCATGTCGATGACGAGGAGCGCGGTGTTCTCGGGACGGAGATCCCCGTCATAGGGCCAGGGATACGGATCGGCGCTCACGTAACGCATGTCGTCCTCTCTAGGCGTTGCGGGTGATGCTCAGCTCGCCCGGCGCCCCGGCCAGGGTGCGGCGCGGCGAGCAGGTCGCGATCATGATGCCGAGGGTCACCACGTAGGGGGCGGCGTTGAAGAGATAGTAGCCCCACGTGACGCCCACGGACTGAAGCGCCGGGCCGAGCGACCCCGCGCCCCCGAAGAGGAGGGCGGCGTAGAAGCAGGCGAGCGGCTGCCAGCGCGCGAAGATCACCAGCGCCACCGCCATCAGCCCCTGTCCGCTCGACAGCCCCTCGCTCCAGCTGCCGGGATAATACAGCGAGAGGAACGAGCCGCCCACCCCGGCGAGCGCGCCTCCCAGCGCGGTGGCCAGCGTACGCACGCCGTTGATGGGATGGCCCATCGCGCGGGAGGCGTCGGCGCTGTCGCCGACCATGCGGATGACGAGGCCCCAGCGGGTGTGGCGGAACACCCAGGTCAGGGCCACCGCGAGAGCCACCCCGAGCAAGAACAGAGGGTTCACCTCGAGCGCGGCGCGCACCTGGGGAATGTCGCTCCAGAACCCGAGGGGAATGGCGGGCAGGGTCGGCGCCTTCGGCTGTATGTAGGGCTTGCCGAGGAAGAACGCGAGCCCGGTCCCGAATAGCATCAGCGCGATCCCGACGGCGATGTCGTTGACGCGCGGCAGGCTGCAGAGGATGCCGTGGAGCAAGCCCATCGCCAACCCGGCCCCCGCCGCGCCGAGGACCCCGACCCACGGATTGTCGGTGGCGTACGCGATTCCGTACGCGGACATCGCCCCCATGACGAGAATGCCCTCGAGACCCAGATTGATGCGCCCGCTCCGCTCCGTGATGCACTCGCCCAGGCTCACGAAGAGAAACGGCGTCCCGACGCGGATGGCGCCGCCCAGCACGGCGAGCGGCACGCCCCACCAGCCCAGATCGATCATTTGAAGATGGGGGGGAGCGGCGCCGCTCCTCCCCCATGCCCCCCCACCACATTGTTCGCGCGGAGTGCGGCGAGGCGACCGTAGAGCGTTTCGCTGGCCAGCACGATCACGAAGGCGACGCCCTGGAGCACCAGCACGGTGGCGTCGGGCAGGTCCAGGCGCCGCTGCAGCATGCCCCCGCTGGCCCCGATGCCACCGAGCAGGATGGCCACTGGCACGATGGCGAGGGGATGCTGGCGCGCGATGAAGGCGACCAGAATCCCCGCGTACCCGTAGCCGGCGATGAGCGAGGCGTTGGCGCTGCCGTGCACCGCGGCCACCTCGACCGTGCCGGCCAGCCCCGCCGTCGCCCCGCCCAGGGCACAGGTGGCGAGCACGAGCCCGTTCACGCCGAGCCCGGCGAGGCGGGCCGCCCGCGCATTGCCGCCGACGATTCGAATGGCGAACCCCATCGTCGTATGCCGCACGAACACGTACGCGACGAGGCAGGCGGCGAGGCCGAAGCCGAGTCCCCAGTGCACGTCGAGGCCGGGGAGCAGGCCCAGCATGCGCGCCTCCCCGATGGGCGCGGTGGAGGGCTTGTTGAGGCTCGCGGGGTCGCGCAGCGGGCCCTCCACGAGGTGGTTGAAGACGGCGATGGCGATGTAGGTGAGGAGCAGGCTCGAGATGGTCTCGTTCACGCCGCGGTACTGACGGAGCGCCCCCGCGAGCGCGACCCAGAGCGCGCCCGCCAGCATGCCAGCCGCCGCCAT
>DATEDO010000088.1:0-6292 GCA_035281625.1 Candidatus Methylomirabilota bacterium | reverse complement strand
TCGCGGGCCGCGCGAGCGCGGGCTCGAGCATGGCGGCCACGTCCGAGGTCGCGCCCGGATAGTGGCGGTCCTGGCCCACCGCCGACTCGTGGGCGAGCCCGCCGTTCACGCGCAGCAGCCCCTCGCGCACCACCCGGCCCTGCGCGGGGAAAGCCGGACAGAGGAGGGCGCTCTTCCAGATTCCGACCGCGAGCAGCGCCGCCAGCTCCGCCCCCACCGGCCCGCGCATGGTCGAGTCGATCTTCTTGAAGGCCCGGCCCGCGGTGAGGCGCGCCTGGTGCCGGCTCGCCGCGTCGCGGAGACGGTGTGCCGCTTCGGCCGGCGCGAGGGCACGGCTTTCCGTGTCCACGGCCACCCCGGCGGCGTCGCTGTCCATCAGGGCGGGCTCGGCGATCACTCCCACCACGCCGCGACCCGCGAAGAGACAGCCCGTGTCGCACGCACCGGCGAGATCGTCGGCGAGGATGGTGGTCCGCATACCCTCGAAGTGCACCCTATCACAGGCGCCGCGGGCCGGCCGCCGCTCACCCGCCGTGTATACTGCCGCTGTGTCACGGGGACTGCTCGCGCTCGTCCTGATCGCTCTCCTCCTGGTCGCCGTGGGGCCCGCGGCTGCCGAGGATGCGGCCAAGGAGCTCGAGCTCTCGCGCCCCGGACGCGTCCAGGCGGCCAAGCCCTTCGAGGTGCCGACGCCGGACGGCGGCCGGCTCTCGCTCGCCGACTTCCGCGGGCGCGTGGTCCTGCTGAATTTCTGGGCGACCTGGTGCGGCCCGTGCAAGGAGGAGATGCCGGCCATGGAGCGCCTCTATCAGAAGCATCGCGCCGCCGGCCTCGTGGTGGTGGCGCTCTCCAATGACTCCGAGGGCTCGACCCAGCGCGTCGCCCGCTTCATCAAGGAGAGCGGGTTCACCTTTCCCGTGGGGCTCGATCCACGGCTCAAGGTGGCCAGCCTCTACGGCGTGCGTGTGCTGCCCTCGAGTCTCGTCATCGACCGCAAGGGCCATCTCACCGCCATCGCCCTCGGGCCCCGGGAATGGGACAAGCCCGCGGCCCATCGCTTCTTCGAGTCACTTTTGAAATGAGAGCTTGTAAGTGACCGAATCAGTGGGAGTGTTTGTCGCTTTCTCGGCCGGACTCTTTTCGTTTCTCTCGCCCTGCGTGCTCCCGCTCTTCCCCTCCTATCTCTCGTTCATCACCGGCATGACGGTGGAGCGGTTGTCGGGCGAGGTCACGGCGGGCGCGCGGGGCCGGGTGCTGGCCCACTCGCTGGCATTCATCTTGGGCTTCACCGCGGTATTCGTGGGGCTCGGCGTGTCGGTGAGCGCGGCCAGCCAGCTCCTCCTCGACTACCGCGACTGGATCCGCATCGCGGGCGGCATCCTCATCATCGTGTTCGGCCTCTACATCGCCGGCGTCCTGCGCGTGGGGCTGTTCGGACGGAGCGCCCGGATGCAGATCCGGGAGAAGCCGGCCGGCGTGCTGGGCTCGTTCGCGGTGGGATTGACCTTCGCCATCGGCTGGACGCCGTGCGTGGGCCCGATCCTGGGCTCCATCCTCACGCTGGCCAGCAACGACAAGACCGTGGGGCAGGGAACGGCCCTGCTCCTCGCCTACTCGGCCGGGCTGGGCATGCCCTTTCTCCTCTTCTCGCTGGCGCTGGGCTCCTTCCTCCGCTTCTTCAGGCGGTACCGGCCCTTCATCCCGGCGGTCGAGCGCGTCGCGGGCGTACTGCTGGTCGCGGTCGGAGTGCTCGTGGTGACGAATTACTACATCGCGCTCAATGCGTGGGCCCTGACGCTCACGCCCGACTGGCTGCTCAAGCGCCTCTGACATGCGGGTAACCGTCCGGGTTCCCGCGACCTCCGCCAACATCGGGCCGGGCTTCGACGTGCTCGGGCTGGCCCTGTCGCTGCACAATGTGGTGACCGCGGAGGAGGCCGAGGGCGTCACCGTGACCAACGAGGGCGAGGGCGCGGGCGCCCTGCCGACGGACGCGAGCAATGTCGTGGCCCGCGCGGTGCGGCAGGCGTTCGAGGCGGCGGGTCGTCCGTTCCGCGGCGTGCGCCTCGCCTGCGTGAACCAGATTCCGCCCAGCCGCGGGCTGGGATCGAGCGCGGCCGCCTGGGTGGCGGGCCTGGTGGCCGGCAATGCGCTGGCGGGTGAGCCGCTCCCGCGCGAGGCCTTGCTCGACGCGGCGGCGCGGGCCGAGGGGCACCCCGACAATGTCGCCGCGGCCTTCCTGGGTGGTCTCACCGTCTCCTGCGCAAGTGGCGATCGGATCACGGCGATCTCGATGTCGGTGCCGGCGGCGGTGCGCTGGGTGGTCCTGATCCCCGAGGCCCAAGGGTCGACGCCGGAGGCGCGCGCGGTGCTGCCTCCGGACGTCTCGCGCGCGGATGCGGTGTTCAATCTCCAGCGCGTGAGCCTGCTCCTCGCCGCGCTGAGCGCCGGCCGGCTCGATCTCCTGCCCGCCGCGCTCGACGACCGCCTGCATCAGCCCGCGCGGTGGCGGCTGTTTCCCTGGCTGCCCGCCGCGGTGACGGCGGCGCGCGCGGCGGGCGCGCTGGGTTGTGTGCTGTCGGGCGCCGGACCCTCGCTGCTCGCGGCGGTGGCGGGCGGCGGGGAGTCGGTGGCCCGGGCGATGGAGACGGCGCTGCACGCCGAGGGCGGGGCCGGGCGGGCGGTGGCGCTGTCGGTGGACGCGCGGGGCGCGACGTGGGAGCGCGTTGCTTGACTCCCTCTCGGCGGCGGCAGTACCATGACGAGCAAGAGGACGCGGGGGAATGACGTGATCAAGAGCGACCGGTGGATCAAGCAGATGGCGCTCGAGAAGGGCATGATCAAGCCCTTCGAGGATCGCCAGGTTCGCACCGGCATGATCTCCTACGGCGTCTCGTCATACGGCTATGACCTCCGTATCTCCGACGAGTTCAAGATCTTCACCAACATCAACAACACCATCGTCGATCCCAAGGGATTCGACCCCCGCTCGTTCGTGGACTACCAGGGTGACGTCTGCATCATTCCCCCCAATTCTTTCGCCCTGGGGCGCTCGGTGGAGTACTTCAAGATTCCCCGGAACGTCCTGACCATCTGCGTGGGCAAGTCCACCTACGCGCGCTGCGGCATCATCACGAACGTCACGCCCTTCGAGCCCGAGTGGGAGGGCTACGTCACGCTCGAGATCAGCAACACCACCCCGCTGCCCGCGAAGATCTACGCCAACGAGGGCATCGCGCAGGTGCTGTTCTTCGAGTCGGACGAGGCCTGCCAGACGTCCTACGCGGATCGGCAGGGGAAGTACCAGGGCCAGCAGGGGATCGTCCTCCCCACCGTCTAGGCCCCGGGGCCGGTCTCTCTCGGGAGGCCAGGAGGAAGTCACCATGGCGGAGCAGAAGAAGAAGGAGACGAGGCCGCAGAAGCCCCCCGAGGGGGACGAGGGCGGTGCGAGCAGTGGTGAGCTGGCCAAGAAGGGCAAGAAGCTCAAGGAAGACCTCGACAATCTGCTGGACGAGATCGACGATATCCTCGAGGAGAACGCCGAGGAGTTCGTGAAGAGCTACGTGCAACGCGGAGGCGAGTGAGTTGCCCATCTACGAGTACACCTGCCTCGCGTGCGAGCGGGAGTTCGAGAAGCTGGTGCAGGGCACGGGCGCGGTGGCGTGCCCGGTCTGCGGGGCGGACCGCGTGATGCGCCGCCTCTCGCTGTTCCGGGCCCGCACCGCGGTGGCCAGCGGTCCCGGGCCGAGTGGCGGCGCCGCGCCCATGGGCGGCGGCTGTTGCGGCGGCGGTTGCGGGTGTCACTAGCGGGAGGCCGCCCGCTCCCTTAGCTCACCGGGGCCCTCGCGGGCCCTTTTTTCGTTCGGGAGAGACATGCCGAGAACGCTGGTCGACGTGCCGCGGTCCCAGATCGAGCATCTCTCGATCCTGGACGCCGACGGCAATCTCGATGCCGCGCTCGAGCCCGCGCTGACGCCACCGGACCTGTTGCGGCTCTACCGGGCCATGGTCCTCGGACGACGGCTCGATGAACGAATGGTCCGCCTCCAGCGCCAGGGACGCATCGGGACCTTCGCCCCCATCAAGGGGCAGGAGGCGGCGCAGATGGGGAGCGTCTTCGCGCTCCGGGACACCGACTGGATGGTCCCCTCGTTCCGCGAGACCGCGGCCATGATCTGGCGCGGGTGGTCCATCGAGAAGATGCTCTTTCTCTTCTCCGGCCGCCTCGAGGGCGGACAGCCCGAGCCGGATCAGCACGATCTGCCGGTGTGCATCCCCGTCGGCACCCAGCTGCCGCACGCGGTGGGCCTGGCCTACGCCGCGCAGTATCGCGGCGACGATTCGGTGGTCATGGCCTACTGCGGGGACGGGGCGACCTCGGAGGGCGACTTCCACGAGGCCCTCAACTTCGCGGGCGTGTGGTCGGTGCCGGCGGTCTTCGTGGTGCAGAACAACCAGTGGGCGATCTCGGTGCCGCTGAAGAAGCAGACGCACTCCGCCACCATCGCCCAGAAGGCGCTCGCCTACGGCATCCCCGGCATCCAGGTGGACGGCAACGACGTGCTCGCGGTGTACGCGGCGAGTCGCGAGGCGGTGGAGCGGGCGCGCGCCGGGGACGGGCCCACCCTGATCGAGGCGGTGACCTACCGCCTGGGCGTGCACACCACCGCCGACGATCCCACCAAGTACCGGTCGGAAGAAGAGGTGAAGGCCTGGGAGCGCAAGGACCCGCTCACGCGCTTCACCGCTTATCTCGAGAAGCGGAACGTCGCCGTCGCCGGCGTGGAGGCCGACGTGGACGCCCAGATCGCCGCCGCGGTGGCGGCCTTCGAGGCGGCGCCCCCGCCCGATCCCCTCGGCATGTTCGAGCACGCCTACGGCGCCCCGCCCGCCGCCCTGGAGGCGCAGCGCGCGGAGGTCGCGGAGCGACTGCGCGAGCCGGCGTCCCCGCCGCCCGCGGGCAACGACGCGGCGCCGGTGCCCATGCGCGGCCAGCGAATTACCAGGCGCTGAGGCGAGAGGGGAGCGCCGCGTCCGTGGCCACGGCAATGACCAAGCTCAACATGGTGAAGGCGCTCAACCTCGCCCTCCAGCAGGAGATGGAGCGCGACGCCGACGTGCTGGTGCTCGGCGAGGACGTAGGGGTCGACGGTGGCGTGTTCCGCGTCACCGACGATCTCCAGCGGCAGTTCGGCTCGCGACGGGTGATCGACAGCCCGCTGGCCGAGGCCGCCATCGTGGGCACCGCGGTGGGGATGTCGCTCTACGGGCTCAAGCCGGTGTGCGAGATCCAGTTCTCCGGGTTCGCCTTCCAGTGCTTCCACCAGATCGAGAACCACGCCGCGCGGTACCGCCAGCGCTCCCAGGGGCGCTTCCAGTGCCAGCTGGTGGTGCGCATGCCCTACGGTGGCGGCGTGCGCGCCCTCGAGCATCACTCGGAGAGCGAGGAGCAGTTCTACGCGCACATTCCCGGGCTCAAGATGGTGATCCCCTCGGGCCCACGTACCGCCCGCGCCCTCCTCGCCGCTGCCATCCGCGATCCCGATCCCGTGATCTTCTTCGAGGCCAAGGCCCTCTATCACGCGGCCAAGGAGGAGGTGCCCGACGAGCCGGAGATCCTGCCCCTCGGCCGGGCGCGCGTCGATCGCGAGGGGCAGCACCTCACCCTGGTGGCCTACGGCGCGATGCTGCGGGTGGCGCGGGACGCCGCCGAGACGCTCTCGGCGGAGGACGGCGTGGAGACGGAGATCGTGGACCTCCTGACCATCTCGCCGCTGGACCGCGAGACGCTGGCCGCCTCGGTGCGGAAGACCGGCCGCGCCCTCGTCGTGCACGAGGCGCCGCGGAGCTTCGGCCCCGGCGCGGAGATCGCCGCGTCCATCATGGAGGGCGCGTTCCTTTCCCTCGAGGCGCCGGTGAATCGGGTGGCCGCGTACGACGTGCCCTTCCCCGGCTTCGCGCGCGAGAAGGCCAACGTGCCCGACGTCGCGCGCGTGGTCGCGGCGGCGCGCGCCACGCTCGCCTACTAGCCCGGCATGGCCCGCGAGTTCAGGCTGCCGGACCTCGGCGAGGGGCTCACCGAGGCGGAGATCGTGGAGGTGCTGGTCCACGAGGGCGACGTCATCGGCGAGGACACGCCGCTGCTCGAGGTCGAGACCGACAAGGCCAAGGTGGAGATCCCGTCGCCGATGAGCGGACGCGTGGAGAAGATCCACGTGGCGCCCGGACAGACGGTGAAGGTGGGCGCGGTGCTGGTGAGCTTCGGCGAGGCGAGCGCCGCCCCGACGGCGAG
>DATEDO010000087.1:0-18458 GCA_035281625.1 Candidatus Methylomirabilota bacterium | reverse complement strand
TTCGACGGGTCGGTCTGGAAGCAGTGCGCGCCGCGCGCCGTCTCGCGTCGCTCGACGGGTGGGTCCGTCACTGCGCCGTTCTCGCCGATCGGATGGATCGCGATCCCGCGCCCTTCGTAGTACGCCGAGAGCAGGAAGCGGCCTTTCCGGTCGATGCCGAGGTAGCAGGGATCGGTCGGGAGCGGCACCTCGCCGATCGAGTCGAGATCGCCGGTGCGCGGGTCGATGCGGAAGCTCGAGATGATGTTCGCGCCGCGCCGCGCGACGTAGAGCACACGCTGGGACGGATCGACCACCATCGGCGCCGGGCCGCCACCGACCTTGACGGGCGAGAGCGGCTCGAGGTCGCCGCTTCTCGGGTCGAGGGCGAACCGCGCGATCTGATCCGCGTGCTGAAGCGCGACGTACGCGAAGTCTGGCATCAGGCTTTCCTCAGGAAGTCGAAGTCGCAGCCGTGCTCGGCCTGGAGCACGTGCTCCATGTAAAGCTTCGCGTAGCCGCGGGCGGGGACGCCGACGGGCGCACGCCAGGCCGCACGGCGACGCGTGAGCTCGGCGTCGTCGACGAGCGCGTCGAGCTTCCGCTCGGCGACCGAGAGTCGGATGCGGTCGCCGTTCCGCACGAGCGCGAGCGGTCCGCCGATCGCGGCTTCCGGCGAGACGTGGAGGACGATCGTGCCGTACGCGGTGCCACTCATCCGCGCGTCCGAGATCCGCACCATGTCCTTCACGCCGGCCTTGAGCAGCCGCGCGGGAATGGGCGCCGCCCCCCACTCGGGCATGCCCGGCGCGCCCCTGGGACCGACGCGCTTGAGCACGAGCACCGAGCCTTCGTCCACCGGCAGCGACGGGTCGTCGATGCGCGCGTGGAGATCGGCGTGATCCTCGAACACCACCGCGCGACCGCGGTGCGTGAGGAGATGCGACGAGGCCGCCGACTGCTTCAGCACCGCGCCGTCGGGGCAGAGGTTCCCGGTGAGGATGACGGTGCCGCCCTCGGAGGCGATCGGCATGGCGAGGGGTCGGATCACGTCGGTGTTCCAGTTCTCCGCGCTCGCCACGTTGTCTTGGACGCTCAGACCGTTCACGGTCAGCGCGTCGCGGTGCAGCAGGGGGAGCAGCTCGCGCAGCACCGCGGGCAGCCCGCCCGCGTAGAAGAAGTCCTCCATCAGGTATTTCCCCGACGGCTTCACGTTCACCAGCAGTGGCGTGGTCCGTGAGAGCTCGTCGAAGCGCGTGAGGGAGAGGGGCACGCCGGCCCGCCCCGCGATGGCGAGGAGGTGGATGATGGCGTTGGTGGAGCCGCCGATCGCCATGTCGGCGCGGATGGCGTTGTCGAAGGCGGCGGCGGTGAGGATGCGCGAGGGCTTGAGCCCCTCCCGCGCCATCTCGATGATGCGCCGGCCGGACAGCTCGGCGAGGGCGAGGCGCCGCGCATCGGCGGCGGGGATGGCGGCATTACCGGGCAGGGCCATGCCGAGCGCCTCCGCCATCGCGGCCATGGTGGAGGCGGTGCCCATCACCATGCAGTGGCCCGCCGAGCGCGACATGCACGCTTCGTACTCGCAGAACTCCTCCTCGCTGAGGCGCCCGGCCCGGCGCTCCGCCCAGAGCCGCCACGTGTCGGTGCCCGAGCCCAGCTCCTCCTGGCCG
Source organism: Candidatus Methylomirabilota bacterium (assembly GCA_035281625.1). Lineage (GTDB taxonomy): Bacteria > Methylomirabilota > Methylomirabilia > Rokubacteriales > CSP1-6 > DASRWT01. The sequence continues at coordinate 16,806 of DATEDO010000087.1, read as the reverse complement.
CGGATGCCGCGCAGCATGGGCCCGCCGGTGACCACGATGGCGGGGACGTCGGCGGAGGCCGCGCCCATGAGCATGGCGGGCGTGGTCTTGTCGCAGCCCGAGAGCAGCACCACGCCGTCGAGGGGATAGGCGCGGATGCACTCCTCCACGTCCATGGCCATCAGGTTGCGGAACAGCATGGTGGTGGGCTTCATCAGGACCTCGCCCAGCGAGATCGTGGGGAACTCCAGCGGGAAGCCGCCCGCCGAGAGCACGCCGCGCTTCACCGCCTCCGCCACGTGGCGCAGGTGCGCGTTGCAGCTCGTCAGCTCGGACCAGGAGTTCGCGATGCCGATCACCGGGCGCCCGTCGAACATGGCCTCGCTGAATCCTTCGGCCTTCACCCACGAGCGGTGGGCGAAGCCGTCGAGATCCTTCTTTCCAAACCAGTTGCGGCTGCGCAGCGGCACGTCGGCCATGGGGACGTCTCCTTGAGTGAGGGTGGGCGCCATTATATAGTCCGGCGCATATGAGGCTCTCGGCGAAGGTCGCCGCGCCGGCCGCGCTCGCGCTGGCCCTCCTCCTCCCTGCGCCCGCTCGCGCGCAGGCGGCGCCGACAGCCACCGACGTGGACGCCGCCGCCGAGCCCGTCATGCAGCAACTCGAGGCCTTCCGACGCGACGATTTCGACGCCGCCTACGCTTTCGCCTCCGCGGAGATCCGGCAGCGCTTCGACCGCGCGCGCTTCGAGGCGATGGTGCGCGGGGGGTATCCCGAGATCGCGCGTTCGGTGTTCGCGGCGGTGGCTCAGGGCGATCGCGCGCCCAACGGCAATGTCTACCTCGTGCTGAAGATCCGCGGCGCCAACGGCGTGAGCATCGAGGCGGTGTACGAGATGGTGCGCGAGGCGGGCGCCTGGAAGATCAACGGCGTCGTCACCAAGCCCGACCCCGGGGTCTCCGCCTAGGCCAGGACAGAGACACGTAAGATCCCGGGCCGCCGAAGGCGGCCAATGGGGGAGAGCGGGGGCCATTTCTGGGCCCCCGCTGATGGTAGACAAGGCCGTACAAAGGACCGCAATGGATTTCGATTTCACAGAAAGCCAGAACGCCTTCCGCCGCGAGGTGCGCGCGTGGCTGGAGGCCAACGTGCCCGACGACCTCCGCGGGCGCGGCTTCGCGTCCTCACGCGGCGACCGCGAGGCGGTGGCGCGCTTGCGCACGTGGCAGCGCACGCTGCACAAGGCGGGCTACGTGGGCATGGACTGGCCTGCGGAGTACGGCGGGCGCGGCGCCTCGCTGGTCGAGCAGGTGATGCTCTACGAGGAGATGGCGCGGGCGCAGGCGCCCCAGCCCCTGAACCGGAGCGGGCTCAGCATGCTCGGGCCGACCCTCATGAAGCACGGCACCGCGGCCCAGCGGGCGCGCCACCTCGACAAGATCCTCACCGCCGAGGAGATCTGGTGCCAGGGGTTCTCGGAGCCCAACGCGGGCAGCGATCTCGCCAATCTTCAGACCCGCGCGGTTCTCGACGGCGACCACTACGTGCTGACCGGCCAGAAGGTGTGGACGAGCCTGGCCCACGTGGCGGACATGGGTTTCTTCCTCGTGCGGACCGATCCCGCCGCGGCGAAGCACAAGGGCATCACCTTCATCCTCGTCGACATGAGGGCGCCCGGGATCACCATCCGGCCCCTGCGCCAGATCACCGGCGAGGCGGAGTTCAACGAGGTGTTCCTGGACAACGTGCGTGTCCCGGCCACGAATGTCGTCGGCAAGGTCAACGAGGGCTGGGGAGTGGCCCTCACCACGCTGGCCTACGAGCGCGACGTCCTCACCATGATTCGCCACATCAGCCTGCGCACCGCGCTCGAGCGGCTGATCGCGCTGGCCAGGCGCACGAAGCGAAACGGGCGCACCGCGGCCCAGGAGCCGGTGATTCGTCAGAAGCTGGCCGCCCTCATGGTGGCGGAGCGTTGCATTCAGCTCAATGGCTACCGGAGCCTGACGAAGATTCTCCAGGGCGGCGCCCCCGGTCCGGAGGGCTCGACCTCCAAGCTCTTCTGGAGCCAGGTGGACCAGGATCTCGCCGAGCTCGCCACCGAGGTGATCGGGCCCTACTCGCAGATCGCCGCCGGCAGCCCGTGGGCGCCCGACGAGGGGCAGTGGGAGTTCTACTGCAGCCTCGCGCGCGGCAGCGGCATCCGGGCGGGCACGTCCGAGATCCTCCGCAACATCCTGGGCGAGCGCGTGCTCGGCCTGCCGAAGGACTGACCCGCCCCGCCCCCGGGGCCTGAGAGGAGCGCCCATGCGATTCGACGGGAAGGTGGCTCTCATCACGGCGGCGGCGAGCGGCATCGGCCGCGCCACTGCCGACATCATCGCCGCCGAGGGGGGCACCGTGGTCGCGGTGGACACGGACAAGGCGCGCCTCGACAAGATGCTCGCGGAGATCCACGGCGCGGGCGGCCGGGCGTTCGGGCGTCAGGCCGACGCGCTCGACCCGCAGCAGGTGGAGGACGTGGTCAAGACGGTGGTCAGCGAGCACGGGCGCATCGACATCCTCGTGAACGCCGTCGGCGGCAGCACCATCATCAAGAACCCGGCGGCGACGGTGGAGGAGCAGACTCTCACCGACTGGCAGCGCCTCATTGCGTTCAACCTGGACGGCACCTTCCTCTTCTGCCACGCGGTGGCGCCGATCATGAAGCGGCAGGGCGGAGGGAAGATCGTCAACATCTCCTCCATCGCCGGGCGCGGCATCAGCGAGTCGAGCAGCGGCGCCTACGCCGCCGCCAAGGGCGGCATCATCGCGTTCACCCGCAAGCTCGCCCACGAGCTCGGGCCGTTCGGCGTCACCGTGAATGCCATCGCGCCGAGCCTCACCCTCACCGAGCGGCTGCGCCCGCGCTGGGAGGGTTGGGACGAAGCGCGCAAGGCGCAGGAGCGCGCCAAGCATCCCCTGCGCCGCGTGGCCGAGGCGCGCGATCAGGCGCGGGTGATCTGCTTCCTCGCCTCCGCGGACGCCGACTTCGTCACTGGCGTGACCATCGACGTGACGGGCGGGATCTGAGCCCAGGCCGGCCCGGCGCACCCCCCGGCCTGCGGCGCCGCCTCGGGCTCACGCAGGTCACCCTCGCGGGCGTCGGGGTCATCCTCGGCGCGGGGGTCTACGCGCTCATCGGCCCCGCCGCCGCGCTCGCCGGGCCGGCGCTGTGGCTGGCCTTCCTCCTCACCGGCGTGGCCGCGGGCTGCACCGCCTACTCTTACGCGCGCATCGGCGCGATGCGCCCGCGGGACTCGCCCGAGTTCCAGTACACCGCCCTCGCCTTCGGCCCCCGGGTCGGGTTCGTGGCGGGCTGGCTCATGCTCGCCGCGGACCTCCTCGCGGTGGCGACGGTGGCGCTGGGCTTCGGGGGCTATCTCGCCCACCTGACCGGCGTGCCGGTGGTGGCCGGCGCGCTCGTCCTGCTCGCCGCCGCGGGCGCGGTCATGCTCGTGGGCGTGGGCGAGTCCGTGGGCCTGGCCATCGTGCTCACGATCGTCGAGGCGGCCGGGCTCGTGTTCGTCATCGTCGTCGGCATCCCGTTCTGGAAGAACTCGACGCCACTGGAGGCGCCCCACGGGGTGAGCGGGCTGGTCACCGCGGCCGCCCTGATCTTCTTCGCGTATCTGGGCTTCGACGAGCTCGGCAACTTCGCGGAGGAGATGCGGGACCCCGTGCCCGATCTCCCGCGGGCGCTCTACTACTCGATGGCGGGCGCCACCGTCATCTACATCCTCGTGGGGCTCTCGGTCACGGCGGCGGTGGACTGGCGCGAGCTCGGCGCCTCGTCGGCGCCGCTGGCGCTCGTCGCGCGGCGCGCCGTCGGCCCCGGGGCCGACTGGCTCCTGAGCCTGGTGGCGCTCGCCGCGACCGCCAACACCGTGCTGCTCCTCCTGGTGTCGGCGTCGCGTTCGGTCTACGGCATGGCGGGCGCGGGGGTGCTGCCGCCGCGTCTCGCCGTGGTGGGCCGGCGCGCCGTACCCACGCTGGCGGCCCTGGTCGTCACCGCCATCGCCGCGGCGATGGTCCTCCCGGGCAATCTGGGGCGGGTGGCTGCGCTCACCGATGCTGCCGTCCTGGCGAGCTTCATGCTCGTAAGCCTGAGCCTGCCGCGTCTCGTCATGACCGGCGCTTCGGGCTCGCGCGGCGCCCAGCGGGTCGTGGATCTTGCCGTGCCCGGACTCGCCGTCCTGATGTGCGGCGGGCTTCTGCTCCATACGGGTGGCGCGAGCATGGCGGCCGCCGCGGCCCTGGCCCTGGTCGGCTATGCGCTCACGTTCCGCCGCGGCGTGCGCGACCTCCGCTAGGGACGGGCTTCCGGGGAATCGGCGCCGAGGCTCGCCAGAAAGTGGACGAGGTTCACGATGTCCTCCTCGCCAAGGGGCTGCGCCGACATCGTCATGAGCCCGTCCAGGTCGCTCGCGGTCCTGGCCTTGAAGCTCCTCAGGAGCTTGAGGAGATAGTCGAAATCCTGGCCGGCCAGCCGCGGCACCTGCTGCTGGCCGCTGAGGTCGGGGCGGTGGCACGACGTGCAGTGGTGAACCTGGGCGAGGCGTCGGCCTTCCGCCACCCGCGCCGGCTCGGTCTTGGAGCCGCGCGGCCGCGGCCGCTGGGTCGCGTAGAACGCGGCGAGATTGGCCATGTCGGCGTCGGTGAGATCCTGGGCCGGCACGGACATCTGGGGATCCTTGCGCCGCCCGTCGCGGTACTTGATGAGTTGCCAGTGGGTGAAGAAATTGGGCTGGCCGGCGATGGACGGCGTGCCCGCGACGGTGGCGTTGCCGTCCGGCCCGTGGCAGGAGGCGCAGGCCACGTCTGCCTTCCGGCGCCCGGCGTCGGGATCGGAGGCGCGCGCCCCGCCGGCCGCCACCGCCCCCAGCACGAGGGCGGCGGCGACCGGCGCGGCCGCGTGGCGGAGTCGAGCGAGCGGGCTCAGCGCTGGTACGTGACCCGGTAGATCGCCCCCGCGTAGTCGTCGCTGATCAGGAGCGAGCCGTCTTTCATCTGTCGGGTGTAGACGGGGCGGCCCCAGATGTCGTTGCCCTGCAGCCATCCCTCGGCGAAGGGCTCGTACTTCGGCGCGCCGCCGGGATTGAGGGTCACCATCATCACGCGGAACCCGAGCTTCTGCGTGCGGTTCCACGAGCCTCGCTGGGCGAGGAACATGCGGTTCTTGTACTCCGGCGGGAACATGGAGCCGGTGTAGAACTCGACGCCGTTGCCGGCGACGTGCGGTCCGGTATTCAGCACCGGCTTGGCGAACTCGGAGCAGGACCGACCCTTGCCGAACTCCGGATCCGGCGTGTCGCCCTGATGGCAGAAGGGGAAGCCGAAGTGGAGGCCCTTGCGCGGCGCCACGTCGAGCCGGTCGCTGGGCATGTCGTCGCCCATCCAGTCACGGGCGTGGGTGGCGAAATAGAGCTCCTTGGTCACGGGATGCCAGTCGAACCCCACGCTGTTGCGGACCCCGTGCGCGAAGTACTCGAAGCCGGTGCCGTCGGGATTGATCCGCGAGATGTTGGCGTGGGTGTCGGGCGGGATGCAGATGTTACAGGGCGCGCCGATGTTGAAGTAGAGCTTGCCGTCGGGCCCGAACGCCAGGTACTTCCATCCGTGCGGGACGTCCTTGGGCAGGGTCTCGTACACGACCTCCATGGCGGGCGGACTGTCGAGCTTGTCCTCGATGCCCACCATCTTGGTGATGCGGTGGATCTCCGCGACGTAGAGCGTGCCGTTGCGGAAGGCGATGCCGTTGGGAAGATTGAGCCCCTTGGCGAGGAGCTTCACCTCACGCTGGCCGCCCTTGTCGATCACCGCGTAGAGATTGCCGGCGGTGCGGCTGCTGACGAACAGCGTGCCCTTGTCGCCCCACTCCATCACCCGCGCGTTGCCGAGGCCCGAGGCCCACAGCGAGACCTTGAAGCCGGCGGGCAGCTTGATCTTGTCCACCGGGATCTCCGCGGCCGCCTTGGGAACCGGCGGCTGCGGGATGGGCGCGAGGGTGGAGTCCGCCATGTTCGCGGGCTGCCCTTGCTTCCATGGCGGGGGCGCCTGCGCGTCGGCGAGCGCCGCGAGCAGGATTCCGAACCCGAGGACCACCGCGAGAGAGGCGAGAATGGTACGTCGCATCGGGGCCTCCTTTTTCTAGATCGCGTCGGCTGAGACCCGGGTAGAGGTGACGATAGGGAGGGCCGTCTCCGCTGTCAAGGCGCCGGCCGCCGCGCCTAGCGCCGAGCGAACAGCATGTAGAGCCAGTGGCCGAGCCAGCCGAGCGCCGGGGGCAGGAGCACGCCCGGGATCAGCCGCGCCAGCGTCATGGGCCACCCGAGCAACGGCGCTTCATAGGTGAGCATGCGCACCGGGCTCACCAGCGTCTTCGCGGTGAGTAGCGCGATGAGCGGGCCCGCGGCGGCGCCGCTACGGAAGAGATTGGCCACGACCGGGAACACGAGATACGGTCCGCCCGGCATCACGAGCCCCGCCACCCAGCCCACCAGGATTCCGCGCCCGAGCTGATCCTCGCCCATCCAGCGCGAGAGCACGGGCGGGGGGATCAGCACGTCGAGCAATCCCGCGAGCACGAAGCCGAGCGCCAGCTCCATCCACACCGACCCGAGCAGCCGCCCGCTCGACTGCAGCCCGCGCGCGGCCAGCGTGGGATCCTTCACGAGCGCCACGCCGAGGGCGGCGACGGTCAAGCCGAGCAGGATGAGAAAGCTCGCGTCCATGCGTTTGGTCATGTGGGGGGGAGCGAGCCCCGCTCCTCCCCCACGCCCCCCCACCGCTCGCGCCCCTCCGGGGCGCGATAGATCAACGGCGCGGCGCCGGCCGCGGCGACTTCCGCCTCCTCGCGCGCGGCCTGGATCAGCGAATGCTGGGGCGCGAGGCGGCACGTGGGATCGGTGGCGGAGGCATCGCCGGTGAGGTGATAGGCCTGGCAGCGGCAGCCCCCGAAGTCGAGCGTCCGGCGGTCGCAGCTCCGGCAGGGCTCGGGCATCCAATCCTCGCCGCGGAACGCGTTGAAGCCGGCCGAGTCCCCCCAGATGTCCGCGAGCGGACGGTCCCGCACCGAGTCGAAGACGAGGCCCGGAATGGTGTGCGCGGCATGGCAGGGCAAGACGAGGCCGGTGGGACTCAGCACGATGAAGCGCCGGCCCCAGCCGTCCATGCACGCCTTGGGCAGGTCCGTGTAGTAGTCGGGCGTGACGAAGAGCACCTCCATCTTGCCGATGAGGCGCGCCCGGGCCGCCGCCGCGATCTCCCGCGCGCGTGCGAGCTGCGCGCGCGTGGGCAGGAGTGCGGCGCGGTTCGGCAGCGCCCAGCCCAGATACTGGGTATTGGCCAGCTCCAGGCGGTCGGCGCCCAGGCGCTCGGCGAGATCGATCACCGCCTCGATATGGTCGAGATTCTCCCGATGGAGCACGGTGTTCAGGGTGAGGGGGAAGCCCAGCGCCTTCACCCACTGCGCCACCACCAGCTTCCGCTCGAACGAGCGGTGGCCGGCGATGCGGTCGGAGCGCTCGGCCGCCGTGTCCTGTATGGAGATCTGGACGCTATCCAGACCAAGCTCGCGGAGTCGCGCCAGTCGCTCGCGCTTGAGGGGCACGCCACTGGTGATGAGGTTCGTGTAGAGGTCGAGCCGGCGCGCGCGCGCCACGATGGCCTCGAGGTCGCCCCGCACCAGGGGCTCGCCGCCGGTGAGGTTCAGCTGGACCACGCCGAGCTCCTCCGCCTCACCCAGTACGCGCACCCAGGTCTCGGTGTCGAGCTCGTCCCGGTGGCGGTCGTAGTCGAGCGGGTTCGAGCAGTACACGCAGCGGAGCGGACAGCGATAGGTCAGCTCGGCGACCAGGGTGTAGGGCCGCCGGCCGCTCACGGCGCCGCCTGCACGAGGCCGCGGTCGGCCATGGTCTGGAGGAAGGCCAGCACCTCGCGCTCGACCGTGGGCGGCGCGTGTCCGTACTGGCGGGCCAGCTCCTCGACGATCGAGCCCACCGTGCGCTCCCCGTCGCAGCGCCGGAGCACGTCGGCCGCGGTGGGATTGAGCACGAGCCCCCGCTCCGGGTAGAGCAGCATGTAGCGCGAGGACTGCCGGTCGAAGCGGAGGCGAGCCTTCGCGGCGAGTCGCAGCCGGCTCTCTCCCGAGATCACGTGGCGCGGGCCCCCCGGGGCCCCCACCCCGGCTCGATGTAGGCGGCGTAGGTGCAGTCGAGGAGATGCCAGAGGATCTCGGTCTTGCGGATGAGCGCGGCCACGCAACGCTCCTGCGTCTCGAACGACGGCGCGTGCTGCACCACGTAGTCGATGGCCTCCAGCGAGTCGCGCCGCGCCCGCGGCACCCGGGAGCGGAAGTAGGCGAGCATGTCGGGGCTCACCCACGGATAGTGCTTCTCCCAGGCGAGCACACGCTTGGACATGAGATCGGGCGCGAAGAACTCGGTGAGCGAGGACGCGACCGCCTCCACCAGCGAACGTTCGCGCACCAGCTCCACGTACGCGTCGCAGGCGAAGCGCACGCCGGGCAGCACCGAGCGGCAGCTCGCCACTTCCTCGCGGTCGAGCCCCACGCCATCGGCCAGGCGCAGCCACAGCTCGATGCCCGCCTCGCCGCCGCCCTCGTCCCCGTCGTGGTCGCGCACCCGCCGGATCCACATGCGGCGGAAGGCGGGATCCTCCGACTTCGACACGATGATGCTGTCCTTGATGGGGATGCGCGTCTGGTAGTAGAAGCGGTTCAGCACCCACTGCTGGAGCTGCACCTTCGTGAGGCGGCCCTCGTGCATGAGCACGTGGTAGCGGTGATGGTCGTGATAACGCGCCTCGCCTTCCCGCCGGACCCAGTCGATGAATTCCTCGCGGGAGAGCGGCGGGCGCAGGGCGCTTCCGCTCACAGGGCGATCTCCATGCCGTCCCAGGCGACGACCCAGCCCCCGGCCTCCGTCTCCTTCCGCTCCGGGGAGTCCTCGCGCAGGAGCGGGTTCGTGTTGTTGACGTGGATGTACACGCGGCGGGGGGCGCGCAGGTCGCGGAGCGCGGCCAAACTGCCGTCGGCGCCGCCCACCGTGAGATGCGCCATGTCGGCGGCGCGCTTGGCGCCGAGTCCCTGCGCGGGCAGCTCGTCGCTCGACCAGAAGGTGCCGTCGAAGAACACGCAGTCGGCGTCCACGAGAGCCTCCCGCACCGCCGGCGTCACGCCCCCGGCGGCCGGGAAGTAGGCGAGCCGGCGCCCCGTGGACGTCTCGCGGATGCGCAGACCGATGTTGTCCTCGGGATCCGGGGCGAGGCGGCCGCCGGCGCGATGCTCGAGGTGGATGGGCGCCTTGCCGGGCACCGGCACCGCTTCGACGGAGAGCCCGCTCGGCCGCCCGTCGCCGGCGGTCAGCGCCTCTTCGCGTCCGAGCTTGAGCGGACGCCACGTGACGTGCCCGGGGAAGCGCTGGAGCGTCCGGTAGAGCACGTTGTCCTCCGTGAACCCCTCGCGTACCCGCTCCGTCGCGTAGAGGACGAGGGGGTGGGATTCACGCAGGGAGAGAAGCCCGAGCACGTGATCGAGGTCGCCGTTGGTGAGGACGATGGCGCCGATGGGGGAGTGGCGGGGCGCGCGCGGGTGCAGGGCCTCGAAGCTCTCGATTTGCCGACGGATCTCCGGGGACGCGTTCAGCAGGATCCAGTCGCCGCCGTCCGCCGCGACCGCCACCGACTCCTGCGTGCGGGCCGCCGCCCTCAGCGTGCCCGCGCGTACGCCGCGGCAGTTGGAGCAGCCGCAATTCCACTGCGGGAAGCCGCCGCCGGCCGCGGAGCCCAGAACTCGGATGCGCACGATAGATCCCCCGAAGACGCGACAGCCCCCGGGCTCGGCCAGACGCCGAGAGGGGGCTGAAGAGCTTGCTTCGGCAGCCGCCGTCTAGAAGCGGTCGTCGTCCTGGCGGTCGAAGTCGTCCTGGTAGGAGTTGATCTCAGCGTCCATCTTCACCTCGATGAAGTCCGGCGCTTCCCAGGTCATTTCGGTCACCTCCGATGAGAGGGGCCCAGGTGCCTGCTGTTGCCCGATAGTACCCAAGGCGGGGAGCGGGCGTCAAGCCATGGTCCGGCCCCTCGGCCGACCGTATACTAGCGGCCCGGAGGACACCGCCCATGCCAAGCGCCGACGAGCTGATCTACGAGGTCAAGGACAGGATCGCCACCATCACCCTGAACCGGCCCGACAAGATGAACGCCTTCACCGGGCCGATGATCGACGCCTGGGCCAGCTCCCTCCAGGAGGCCCAGGGCGATCCCGAGGTGAACGTGGTGGTCGTGACGGGGGCCGGCAAGGCCTTCTGCTCCGGCGGCGACGTCGGTCGGATGGGCGATAGCCGGCCCAGCCCGCTCGACCACAAGAACGGCCTGTGGGAGAACATCCATCGCGTGCCCAAGGCGCTGGAGGCCATGGACAAGCCCGTCATCGCCATGGTCAACGGCGTCGCCGTCGGAGCGGGGATGGGCATGAGCCTCATGTGCGACATGCGCATCGCCGCCGATAGCGCCCGCTTCTCCACCGGGTACGTCCGCGTGGGCCTCGTGCCGGGCGACGGCGACACGTACTTCCTGCCGCGGCTCATCGGCACCGCGAAAGCGCTCGAGCTGCTCTGGACCGCGGACTTCATCGAGGCGCCGCAGGCCCTCGCGCTCGGTATCGTCAACCGCGTGGTACCGGCGGCGGAGCTGCGCGACGCGACCTACGCCTTCGCCAGGCAGGTGGCCAGCGGCCCGCAGGTGCCGATCAGGATGATCAAGCGGCTGGTCTACCAGAGCATGCGTCTGGATCTCCGCACCCACCTGGACCTCGTGTCGTCCCACATGGCGGTGGTGCGCGAGACGGCCGATCACAAGGAAGGCGTGCAGGCCTTCAAGGACAAGCGGCCGCCTCAGTTCACCGGGCGCTGACGGGCACAGCATGACGGCGCCGTTCGCCCAGGACGCGATGCCGACGACCAGGGGAATGAACTACTTCCTGGTGGACGGCGCGTTCCAGCAGCTCTGCGAGTCGGTGATGGGCGCGGAGACCTATGCGCGGGCGCGCCCTCACCTCGTCGCCATGGGTGAGGCCGCGGGCGGCGAGCTGGACGCCCTCGCGCACGCTGCCGACAAGAATCCCCCCGCGCTCCGGTCCTGGGACGAGCGCGGCCAGCGCGTGGACGAAGTGAGCTTTCATCCCGCGTACGCGCGGATGGAGGAGCTGGCCTTCGGCCGCTTCGGGCTGGCCGCCATGAGCCATCGGTCCGGCGTGCTCGGCTGGCCGGGGCCGGTTCCGCACGTGGTGAAGTACGCGCTCACCTATCTCTTCGGCCAGGCCGAGTTCGGGCTCCTCTGCCCTGTGAACATGACGGACTCGGGTGCGCGGATGCTTCGCCACTACGGCGACGCGGAGCTCCAGGCGCGCTATCTGCCGGGGCTCACCGCCACCGACCTGGCGGCGCTGCGCCAGGGCACGCAGTGGATGACGGAGCGAACGGGCGGCTCGGACGTGGGCGCGGCCACCACGGTGGCGCGGCAAGGGACGGACGGGTTCTGGCGGCTCTGGGGCGACAAGTGGTTCTGCTCCAACGCCAGCGCCGACATGGCCTTCACGCTGGCCCGGCCCGAGGGCGCGCCCGCGGGCACGCGCGGCCTCGCCATGTTCCTCGTGCCGAAGACGCTGCCGGACGGGCGGCGGAACGATCTGACGCTGAACCGCCTCAAGGACAAGTTCGGCTCGCGCTCGATGGCCAGCGCGGAGGTGACCTACACCGGCGCGGTGGCGTATCCGGTGGGCCGGCTCGACCGCGGCTTCAAGCAGATGATGGAGATGGTGAACGTCTCGCGGCTGTCGAACGCCCTGCGGTCCGCGGCTCTCATCCGGCGCGCCACCCTCGAGGCGCTCACCCACGCCCGCGCCCGCGTGGCCTTCGGCCGGCGGCTCGCCGAGCTGCCGCTGCTTCGCGCCCAGCTGCTGCAGATGGTGGTGGACTCGGAGGCCGCCGCCGCGGTCGTGCTGCACGGGGCCACCACGCTGGATCGCTGGGACGCGGGGGCGGCCGACGCGCGCGCCCTCTTCCGCATCACCACGCCCCTGGCGAAGTACTGGATCACGCAGCACGCCCGCCTCGTCACCGCGGAGGCCATGAACGTGCGCGGTGGCAACGGTTACATCGAGGAGTGGGTGAACGCGCGCCTCGTGCGGGATAGCTATCTGGGCGCGATCTGGGAAGGCGCCAGCAATGTGGTGGCGCTGGACGTGCAGCGGGCCATCTTGCGCGAGGCCGCCCACGAGCCTCTGCTGGCCCTCGTGAGCGAGCGCCTCGGACGAGTCAGCGAGGCCGCGACCAAACCCTGGGTGGAGGTGGCCCGCGAGGGGTTGGACACGGCGCGCCGCCGCATCGCGGGCTGGGCGGCGCAGGCTCCGGACGAGCGCGAGCTGGAGGCACGGCCGGTGGCGGACACGCTCTATCACCTGCTCGCCGCCTCGCTGCTCCTCGCCGAGGGGCAGGTCCGGCTCGAGGCGACGGGCGATGCCCATCGGCTTCTCAGCGGCGCGCTCTATCTCCGCCGCTGGCTGGCGCCGCGCGACGCGACCGCGCCGCCATTCGGCGCGCGCGAGCTCCCCTGGCTGGACCCGCTCGCCGACTGCGCCCCGATCCCGCTCGCCGCCCTCGGCTAACCGAGGGGCGCGGCGAGCGCTTCCCGCGCGGCGATCTCCGCGGCGCGAATCATCAGCGGCAAATCCATGCTGGGCGCATCCTGCCCGCGCGAGGCCACCATGGACGGCAGATAGGGCAGGTGCATGAAGCCCGCGGGGAGGCGGCGGCCGTCCCGCTCGAGGGCGTGGAGCGCGGCGTACGAGGCGAAGTTGCAGAGGAAGGTGCCGGCGGTGTTCGAGAGGTACGCGGGAATGCCCTCGGCGCCGAGCGCTTCGACGATGGCGGGCAGGGGCAGGGTGCTCCAGTAAGCGGCGGGCCCGTCGGCCACGCAGGCCACCCCGCGCAGCACGTCGCCGCGGTTGTCCGGCTCGGCGTAGTCCATCACGTTCAGCGCCACGCGCTCCAGCGCCACGCGCATCCGCCCGCCCGCGAGGCCGAGCATGACGGCCGCGCGCAGCCCGGGGTCGGCGAGGGCGGGCAGGAGGGCCGCGCGCGCCTCCTCGTGTTGCACCGGGAGCACGAGCCCCCGGATGACGGCGTCGCCCACGCGCCGCCCGTCGAGCGCCTTCGCCACCTCCTGCGAGGGATTGGCGGTGTCCCCCCCGAAGGGCTCGAAGCCGGTGACGAGGACGTGGCCGCCCGGCATGGCCTAGATCGGGCGCGCGCCCGCGCGATGCCGCTGGGCGAGAGCCTGATAGCCGGCGGGGTTCATGAGTACCCACCGCTCGGCGGGGGTACCCGCCAGCGGGCCACGCACCTTGCATGGGGCGCCCATGGCGAGCACCCCCTCGGGAATCTCGGTGCCCGGCGTCACCAGGGAGCCCGCCGCGATCATGGAGCGCGCGCCGATCTTCGCCCCGTCGAGCACGGTGGAGGAGTTGCCTACCAGCGCCTCCTCGCCGATGGTCGCCGCGTGGATCATGCAGAGGTGGCCGATGGTGGCCCCGGGTCCCACCTCGGAGCCACCCGCCGGCGTGACGTGGATCACCGAGCCGTCCTGCACGTTGGCGCCGCGGCGGATCACGATGGGCGAGAAGTCGGCACGGAGCACGGTGCCGTACCAGACGGAGGCGTTCTCCTCGATGGTGACGTCGCCCACGATGCTGGCGGTGGGCGCGATGAAGGCGGTGGGATGGATGGTGGGCGACTTCCCCTCGAACGAGAAGAGCGGCATGGCTCCTCCTTTCCGGCGCCCACGCTAGCACCGGGTCGCTGGACATGGCAACAGTGGGAGGGTACGCTGCGCGGGGAGATGACGACCCCGAAGATCGCGGCGGTCGCGACGGCCACTCCCCCCTATCGGTACGATCAGGCCGCCGTGCTCCGCATGGCGGGCTACGGGGATGCCCAGCGGGCGGGCTTCTTCGTCAACAGCCAGATCGAGGGGCGCTACCTCTTCTTCGACCCCGCCCGCTTCGCCCCCGGCCAGACCCCGCACGAGACGGTCGACGAGCTCGCCGATCGCTACCGGCGCGGCGCCATCGAGCTCTCCGCCGGGGCCATGCGGACGGTGGTCGCGCGCGCGGGCTGGGAGCTCGCGGACGTGGACTTCGTCGCCACCACCACCTGCACGGGCCGGCTGTGCCCGAGCCTCGATGCGCACCTCGTGAACGGGCTCGGACTCCGGCCCGACGTGCAGCGCGTGCACGTAGGCGACACCGGCTGCGCCGCCGCCATGGTGGCGCTCCAGCAGGCGTGGAATCACCTTCGCGCGTTTCCCCGCCACCGGGCGGTGGTCGTCGCGGTCGAGCTCTGCTCCGCGGCCTATTATCTCGACGACCGGCTGGAGAGCGCGGTCGCCCACGCCATCTTCGCGGACGGCGCGGGCGCAGTGGCCCTGGCGGGTGAAGGCGAGGGGCCCACGATCGTCGAGCACCGCACCCTCTTCCGTCCCGAGCACCTCGACGCGATGGGCTTCGAGTATCCCGGCGGCCGCCCGCGCGTGGTGCTCTCGAAGGAGGTGCGCCGCATCGGGGCGGGCATGATGCGCGAGATGGCCGACATCCTCATGACGTCCCACGGGCTCAAGAAGGACGACGTGCGCCATTTCGTGCTGCACTCCGCGGGCCGCCGCGTCATCGAGCAGGCGCGGACGCTGCTCGAGCTGACCGACGCCCAGCTCGCGCACTCTCGCCACGTGCTCCGCGTCTACGGCAACATGTCATCGGCCACCGTGCTGTTCGTGCTGGAGGAAGCGCTCAAATCGGGCGCGCCCCAGCCCGGTGACTGGGGCCTGATGATCGCGCTCGGTCCCGGCTTCGCCGCCGAGGGCGCCCTGCTCCGCTGGTAGATGACCCTGATCCGGCCGCTCGCCCGCGCCGCCGGGGCCCGGGAGCTCCTGGACGGCCCCGCGCCCTTCGCCGAGCGGGCCCGGAGCCTCGGCGACGTCGCGCGCCTCAACGGCGTCTTCGGCGGACGGCTCGTTACGCTGCGTCATGTCCGGCGGCTGCTCGCGCGCCTCCCGCGCGGCCGCACCGCCACCGTCGTCGACTTCGGGACCGGCGGGGCCGACATCCCGCGCGCCCTCGTGCGCTGGGCGCGGCGCGCGCGCCGGCCCATCCGCGTGATCGCGCTCGACCGCGACGCCGCGACCCTGGACGTAGCGCGGCGGACCATCGCGGGCTACCCGGAGATCGTGCTCCTCCAGGCCGATGCGCTCGGGCTGCCGTTCCGGCGCGGCGCGGTGGACGTGGCCATCTCCGCGCTGACCCTGCATCACCTCGAGCCCCCCGCCGCCACCGCCTATCTCGCCGCCATGCACGCGGTGGCCCGCCGGGGCGTGATCGTCAATGATCTCGCGCGGAGCCGCATCGCGTGGGCGCTGGTATGGCTGATCACCCGGCTCCTCGGCTGCGGGCGCATGTCGCGGCACGACGGGCCGCTGTCGGTGCGCCGCGCCTACACCGCCGACGAGCTGCGCGGCCTGTGCGCCCGTGCCGGGCTCGCCGGGGCGCGCGTGCTGCGCTACGTCCCGCTGCTGCGCCTCTGCGCCGTGGCCGAGAAGCGCCCGCCCGCCGAGGCGTCGCCGGCGTGAGTCGCTACGACGCCATCGTCGTCGGTGCGGGCCCCGCGGGCTGCGCCAGCGCCATCCTCCTCGCCGAGCGGGGGTGGTCGGTGCTGCTCCTCGACAAGGCCGCCTTTCCCCGCCCCAAGATCTGCGGCGAGCTGCTCTCGCCGGAGTCGGCGCGGCTGCTCGACCGCCTCGGCGTCCTGAAGGCGGTCGACGCCGCGGCGCAGCCCATCGCGGGCATGCGCATCGTCGCCCCCGACGGCACGAGGCTGGAGGCCCGCTATCCGACCGAGGGGCCGTGGCGGGGCTATCGCGGCCATGCGCTCGCCGTTCCCCGCCGCGTGCTCGACCGGCTGCTCTTCGACCGCGCCCGCGCCCTCCCCATCGACACGCGTGAGCGCCATCGCGTGATCGACCTCGCGGTGTCCCACGACGCGGTGACGGGCGTGCGTGTGGAGGACGCCGACGGGCGCGCGCTCGACCTATCCGCGTCCCTCGTGGTGGGCGCCGACGGCCGCGCCTCGATGGTGGCGCGCGCGCTCGGCCTCCTGCGGCCGCATCGGCTCAGGCGCCTCGCCCTCATCCAGCACGTGGAGGGCCTGGCGCCGCTGGGCGATCTCGGCGAGATCTACGTGGACCCGCCGGACTACGCGATCCTGAACCCGGTGGCGCCCGGCCTCGTCAACCTGGGCCTGGTGGTGCCGCAGGCCCACACGCGCGCGTTCCGCGGTCGCCTGGAGATCTTCCTCGCCGCCCGCCTCCGCCAGCTGCGCCACCTGGCGCCGCGCCTCGAAGGCATGCGGGCGGCGGGGCCGCTCCTCGCCATGGGACCGCTCGCCTACCGCGTCGACGAGCCCGCGGTGGGCGGCGTCGCGCTCGTAGGGGACGCCGCCGGTTTCTACGATCCCTTCACCGGCGAGGGGCTCTACACCGCGCTCCGCTCCGCCGAGCTCCTCGCCGAGGTTGCCCACGCCGGGCTACGGGCGGGCGACTGCTCGCGCGGCGCGCTGGCCGCGTATGCCCGGGCGCGCCGTGCCGCCTTCCGCGGGAAGGCGCGGCTCACCCGCGCGCTCCAGGCGGTGATCCGCCGCCGCCCGCTCGCCGATCTCGCCG
>DATEDO010000086.1:0-18155 GCA_035281625.1 Candidatus Methylomirabilota bacterium | reverse complement strand
GGCCACGCCGTCCATCTCCGGCATGTGCATGTCCAAGATGCCGAGATCGAAGCGCTCGCCGCCCCGCACCCAGCCCAGGCCCTCTCGCGGCGAGTCGGTGACCCGCACGAGCATGCCCCAGGTCTCGAGGTGCGAGGCGAGGATGCGGCGGTTCGTGGCATTGTCGTCCACGGCCAGGACGCGCTTCCCGCGCAGGGACGGCTGCACGCCGGTGAGGTCGCGCCGCGCGGGAACCGGAGCCACCGCGGCGGCGGCGCGGATGGCGAAGCGGAACTCGCTGCCCACCCCCATCTCGCTCTTCACCGTGATCTGGCCGCCCATCAGCTCGGTGAGCCGCTGGCTGATGGCCAGTCCCAGGCCGGTGCCGCCGTACCGGCGCGTGGTCGAGGCGTCCACCTGACTGAACGACTGGAACAGGCGGCCCAGCCGGTCCGTCGGGATGCCGATGCCCGTGTCTCGCACCGTGAAGGTCACCTCATGGAGGTCGGAGGCGCCCTCCAGCCGGCTCGCGAAGACCGAGAGCACCACCTCGCCGCGCTCGGTGAACTTCACCGCGTTGGAGAGCAGGTTCAGCAGCACCTGGCGGAGCCGCGTGACGTCGCCCACGATGGCGGCGGGCGTCCCGTCCGCGAGCAGATAGGCGAGGTCGAGGCCCTTGTCGGCGGCGCGGGTGGCCATCAGGTCGAGGGCGCCCTCCACGCACTCGCGCAGGTCGAACGGCTGGGTCTCCAGCTCCAGCCGCCCCGCCTCGATCTTGGAAAAGTCCAGGATGTCGTTGATGACGGTGAGGAGCGTATCGCCGCTCTGGCGCACGATCTCCGCGTACTCGCGCTGCTCGTCGTTGAGGGCGGTGTTGAGGAGCAGGCCGCTCATGCCGATCACCGCGTTCATGGGGGTGCGGATCTCGTGGCTCATGGTGGCGAGGAAGGCGCTCTTGGCCTCGTTGGCCGCCTCCGCCTCGCGCCGGGCCTGCAGGAGCTCGGTGATGTCGTGGTAGATCCCGATCATCCCCACGCGCTGGCCTTCCACCACGACGGGGACGGACGAGATCTCGACGTCGACCGCGGAGCCGTCCTTGCGCACGCGCCGCGTGATGTCGCGGATCCATTCCCCGGCCAGCGTCTGCTCGATATTGGCGCGCACCGCGGCGCGCGACTCCGGGGTCGCGACCAGGTCCTCCATCGGCCGTCCGACGGCTTCCGCCTGCGTGTAGCCGAAGAGCCGCTCGGCCCCGGGGTTCCAGCCCACCACCATGCCCTGGAGGTCCATGGTCGCGATGGCCACCGGGCTCGACTGCACGAGCACGTCCGAGTACTGCTTCTGGCGCTGGATCTCCACGAAGAGGCGGGCGTTCTGGATGGCGAGCACGGACTGGGTGGCAAAGGTCTGCATGGTGGCGAGGACTTCGAGCGCGAACGCGCCCTTTTCCCGCCGGAGGACGACAAGCCCGCCGAGGAGCCGATTCTCGCGGATCAGCGGCATGGCGAGCAACGAGCGCAGACCCTCCCGGACCAGATGGGCGCGCGACTGCTGCGCGACCAGCTGCCGCTCGTCCTGGATGTCCGCGACCTGCACGGGCTTCTGGATGACGGCCGCCGTGCCGATCGCTCCGTCGCCCAGACGGATCGGCGCCGCGCGGAGCACCTCCAGATACGCGGGAGTGATCTGGTGCGTGGCCCGGACGTGGAAGGTCTCGCTGGCCTCCTCGTACTCGTAGATGATCCCGCTGTAGCTGCCGGACAGCTGGACGGCGTGGCTTACGATGGTGGCGAGCACCGCGTCGAGGTCCAGCGTGGAGCTAACCGCCTGGCTGACTTCACCGAGGGCCTTCAGCTCGCCCACGGATCGGGTGAGGTCCTGCGTCCGCGCGTCCAGCTCCTGGAAGAGCCGCACGTTCTGAATGGCGATGACCGCCTGATCTGCGAAGGTCTTGAGAAGGTCGAGCTGACGCTCTGGGAAGAGCCCAACGGCGGACCGCGCCACCGCGATCGCACCGATGGCACGGCCGTCCTGCAGCAGAGGAACCGCCACGATGCTCCGATACGTCACGAGGCGGGCGATGGCGCCGTGCGCGTAGTCCGGATCGGCGTCCACGTCGGGGATCTGCTCGACGCGGCCGCTGAGCACGGCTCGAGCGGCGGCGCTCGCCCGGCCCGGTGGGAGCGGGTAAGCGCGGCGAATAGCCTCGACCCCCTCGCTGGCCAGCCCGTGATGCCCCACGAAGTGCAGCAGCGTGCCGTCGAACCGGAAGATATGACAGAACTCCGCCTCGCAGAGACGCTTGGCGCTCTGCGCGATGGTGTCGAACACGGGCTGAACGTCGGTGGGCGAACTCGAGATCACGCGGAGGATCTCGCCGGTGGCGGTCTGCTGCTCCAGGGTAACGGTGAGGTCGCGGTTTCGGACCTCCAGTTCCTTGAAGAGCCGCACGTTCTCGATCGCGATGACGGCCTGATCGGCGAAGGTCTTCAGGAGCTCGACCTGGCGTTCGGGGAAAGGGCCGGCTTGCGAGCGGTTGACGGTCATGGTGCCGATCGGGACGCCGTCACGCAGCATGGGGACACCCAGGACGCTGCGGAAGTTGGCGATCTCGGCGACCGTCCCCTGACGGTACTCGGGGTCGGTCCGGACGTCGGGGATGTGAACGACAGCGCGGTCGAGGATCGATCGACCCGCCGCGCTCCCGCGACCGATCTCGGCGGGCCAGATGGTGTGCATGGCGGCATTGCCCTCAGGCGACAGGCCATGCTGTGCCGCGAAGTGGAGGACCTGTCCATCGAGGCGAAACACGAAGCAGAACTCCGCCTCGCAGAGGCGCTTGGCGCTCGCGGCGATCGAGTCGAACACCGGCTGCACGTCGGTGGGGGAGCTCGAGATCACGCGCAGTATCTCGCTGGTCGCCGTCTGCTGCTCCAAGGTCTCGATGAGATCGCGGTTGCGGACCTCCAGCTCCTTGAAGAGGCGCACGTTCTCGATGGCGATCACCGCCTGCTCCGCGAACGTCTCCAGCAGGGCGACTTGTTTGTCAGAGAACGGGCGGGGAGTCCCCCACCGCTGGACGGTGATGGCGCCGGTGGGGACGCCGTCCCGCATCATCGGGACCGACAGGAGCGTGCGCAGGCCGACGGAATCGCGGAGCCGGTCCAGACCGTAGGAGGGATCCTCTCGGATGTCGGGAATGTGCACGGGGCGACTGTCCAGGATGGCGCGCCCGGTCGCATGTCCTCGCGTGGCGGGCATGGGGTATGCCTCGCGCAGGGCCCGCGCCTGCTCCGAGCTGGTCTGGTCCAGCGTCGCGAGATGGACCAGGGCCCCGTCGTAGGTGAAGAGCGCCGCTGAATCCGCGTCGCACAGACGGTGCGCGCGCTCCACGATCGTGTCGAACACCGGATGAACATCCGTCGGTGACCGCGAGATGACGCGCAGGATCTCCCCGGTGGCGGTCTGCTGCTCCAGCGTCTCGGTGAGATCGCAGTTCCGGACCTCCAGCTCCTGGAACAACCGTACGTTTTCGATGGCAATGACCGCCTGGTCGGCGAACGTGGTCACGAGTTCGACTTGAGCCTGGGTGAAGGGCTCGACTTTCGATTTCAGGATTGCGATCACGCCGAGGAGCGCCCCCTCGCGGAGCATGGGTACGCCCAGGACGGTTCGGTACTCCTGCTGGCGAACGAGGCCGCCCATTTGGTACTCGGGATCGGCGAGGACGTCCTCGACGTGGATGGTCCGGCGCTCCAGGCCCGCTCGTCCGGCGACCGAGCCTCGTCCCAGCACGGTGGGATGTTGGACGAGGAAGTCCTCGAATTCTGGCGTGGCTCCGAACGCCGCGGCAAAGCGAAGCACCGTCCCATCGAACCGAAAGATATGGCCGCGGCTAGCATGGCAAAGACGTGTCGCGCTCTCGACGACGGTCGCGAGCACAGGCTGCAGGTCGAAGGCCGATCGGCTGATGACCTTCAGCACCTCGCTCGTCGCGGTCTGGCGCTCCAGCGCACCGGTCAGATCGCGGTTGCGGATCTCCAGCTCCTGGAACAGGCGTACGTTCTCGATGGCGATGACCGCCTGCTCGGCGAAGGTCTTGAGGAGCTCGATCTGACGCTCCGGGAAGTGGCCCGTCTGGGCCCGTCCGACGGCAATGGCGCCGATGGGCACGCCGTCGCGCAGAATAGGCACCGCCACGAGGCTCCGGAAGCCGACCGTCTGGACCACCGCCCGCATCGTGGCCGGATAGTCCGGGTCGGCCTGGACGTCGGGAATCTCTGAGACCGCCGCGGTGAGGATGGCTCGGCCCGCCGCGGTGTCGCGGGTGACGGGCCGGGGGAACGTGGCGCGAATGGCGGCCAGTCCCTCGGCGTTCTGGCCGTCGTTTCCCACGTTGTGGATCTGGCCGCTCTCGACCTGGAAGACCTGACAGAATTCGGCGCCGCACAGCCGCCGCGCGCTGCGCGCGATGGTGTTGAACACCGGCTTCACGTCGGTGGGCGAGCCCGAGATGACGCGGAGGATCTCGCTCGTCGCGGTCTGCTGCTCCAGCGACTCGCTCAGCGCCCGATTCTTCTCCTGCGCCTCGGTGAACAGCCGCACGTTCTCGATGGCGATGACCGCCTGTCTCGCGAACGTTTCCAGCAGGGCCACCTGGCGCGCGGAGAAGAGCTGGGCTTCGGTGCGCCGGACGTGAAGAGTGCCGATGGCGACGCCTTCCCGCAGCATGGGGATGCAGAGAATCGTCCGGTGCCCCAGGAGCCGTGCGTTCTTGCTCCCCTCGGGAAAGTCGGCGGACTCGGCCTGCATGTCGAGCACGTGGATGATCCGCCCGGTGAGGACGGCGCGGCCATTGCTCGTCCCGCGAACCAGCGGCAGGGTGGGCTGGGCGGGGATGGGGCCATGATGCGCGGCGAGGTGAAGGATATCCCCGCGGCGGAGGTAGATGGTGACGTCGAAGGCGCCGCTCAGCCGCACCGCGCTGCGGGCCATCGCATCGAGCACCGGCTGGATGTCGGTGGGCGAGCTCGAGATCACGCTCAGGATCTCGCTCGTCGCCGTCTGCTGCTCGAGCGACTCGGCGAGATCGCGGTTCTTCGCCTGCGCCTCCGCGAACAAGCGCACGTTCTCGATGGCGATGACGGCCTGGTCGGCGAAGGTCTTCACGAGCTCGATCTGAGACGGGGTGAAGGGCTTCACCTCTCGGCGCCCGCATCCGATCGCGCCGACCGGCACGCCGTGTCGGAGGATCGGGATGCCGAGGAAGGTCCGATAGGGGGCAGCATGCTGCAAGACTTCGAGCGTCCGCCGCTCGTAGTCGGGGTCCTGCTGCACGTCTTCCACGTGCACCGGGCGTGCATCGACGAAGGCGCGGCCGAGAATGAAACCTCGATGCGGCGCCCGGGGAAACAAGCTGTGGTAGGCGGCGGTCTCGGCCGGCGACATGTTGTTCAGCGCCGTGAGGTGGAGGAGGCCGTCGCTCAGTTGCGCTACCGCGCTGAACTCGGCCTCGCAGAGCCGGGCGGCGCTTTCGACGATGGCCTGGAACGCGGGTCGCGCGTCATCCGGCGAACTGGAGATGACGCGCAGGATCTCGGCGGTCGCGGCCTGCTGCCTCAGCGCCTCGGCCAGGCGCTGCTCGAGAAGGCGATGCGGGGTGGCGACATTCGTCGCGGGCCTAGCGCGCCGCTGCGCCGGTTTCTTCTTGCCTTTCATGGGTGGGGGGCTTGGTCGGTAGGCTAGGCGAACCAGCCCGTGGGGGCAAGAGAATACCGCCGGTTTCTACGCGGATGGGGCGGGCTGGGCGAGGCCGGCCACGGCCTGGAAGCCGGGCAGGCGCTCGAGCACCCGGGGCGAGACCTTGATCTTGGCCGCGCGGCTGCCCGCCCCCAGGATCATCCAGGGCAGGGCCATGATCCGCTCGTCCACGTAGACCGGCAGGTCCGCGGGCAGGGCGAGCACGGTGACGCCCCCGATCTGCTGGCCGGTCAGCGCCATGGTTTCCTCCGCGGAGGCGAAGGACACGCGGGAGGCGCCCATGAGCTTCTTGACGGTGTGGTTCACGTCAAGGCGCGTGTTGGCGAGCACCAGGCAGGCGCAGTACTGCTTGGGCTCCTTCTTGGACGCCACGATGATGGTGTTGCCGCTGACGTCCAGGCCGTAGCCGTACTTCTCGCAGAAGGCCGCGGTATCGGCGAAGGCGGGATCGATGTCCACGACCTCGTAGGGGACGCCGAGCCCGTCGAGGGCCCGGCGCACCTGAGCCAGCGTCTCGTCGCTCACTTCTTGCGAGCGCCCGCCAGCGCGCCCCAGAGCTTCTGCGGCGTCAGCGGGATCTCCACGTGCTCGATCCCCAGGGGGCGGAGGGCGTCCACCACCGCGTTGGCGATGGCGGGCGTGGAGCCGATGGTGGCGGCCTCGCCGATGCCCTTCACGCCGAGGGTGGTGCGCGGCGAGTCCGTGCGTGTGTGGTCGTTCACGAACGAGATGAGGTCGTCGGTCTTGGGCAGGGCGTAGTCCATCAGGGTGGAGGAGAGGAGCTGGCCCGACTCGTCGAACGAGGCTTCTTCCCACAGCGCCTGGCCGATGCCCTGGGCGAGGCCGCCGTGCACCTGCCCCTGGACCAGGAGCGGGTTCACGAGGAAGCCGGCGTCGTCGATGGAGAAGTACTTCAGGATGCGCGGCTTGCCGCTCTCCGTGTCCACTTCCACCATGGCGACGTGCGAGCCGAAGGGGAACAGCGTGCCGTTGCCCTTGATGTCGCCGCACGAGGTGAGCGCCCCTTTGGACGCGCGCGCCACTTCCTGCCACGTGACGGAACGGTTCGGCACGCCGCGCACGGAGAACGTGCCGTCGGCGTGCACGATGTCGGCGACGGCGGCCTCGAGGAGGCCCGCCGCGATCTGCACGGCCTGCTCGCGCACCTTCACCGCGTTGCCGAGGGCGTGCATGCCGCCCTTGGCGATGGAGCGGCTGCCGAACGTTCCCACGCCGCTCCGCACCTTCACGGTGTCGCCGTGGACGACGGTCACGTCCGCGATGGGGATCTGGAGCTCGTCGGCCACGAGCTGGGCGAACGCCGTCTCGTGCCCCTGGCCGTGGGAGGCGGCGCCGGTGAGCACCTCCACCTTGCCATCGTCGCCCACGATCACGTCGGAGGTCTCGTCGTCCTCGAAGCCGCAGATCTCGACGTACGAGGCCATCCCGATCCCCACGAGGCGCCCCTGGCCGCGCGCCTGCTGCTGCTCGCGCCGGAGCTCGGCGTAGCCGGCCCTGGCGAGGGCGTGGTCCAGCGCGCGGGTGTACTCGCCCGAGTCGTACGAGTTGCCCATCACCGTCTGGTAGGGGAAGCGGTCGGGCGGGATGAAGTTCCGCTTGCGCACGTCGGCGGGATCCATGCCGAGCTTGGCCGCCAGCGTGTCCATGGCGCGCTCGATGAAGTATGCCGCCTCCGGACGCCCCGCGCCGCGATAGGGCACCGTGCCCATGGTGTTGGTGAACGCCACCTGGATGTCCACACGCGCGGTCTGGATGTCGTAGCAGCCGGTGATCATCTGGCCGCAGAGGACGGGGAGCAGGCAGCCCACCTGATAGAGGCAGAAACCGGCGTTGCCGATGATCTTGGCGTCCAGGGCGGTGATGCGGCCGGTCCGGTCCGCGGCCAAGCGGAGATGAATGCGCACGTCGCGGCCGTGCCCGGTGGTCTGAAGATCCTCCCGCCGCGTGGCGGTCCACTTCACCGGGCGCTTGAGGCGCATGGCGAGAAGCGGGACGATGGTGTCCTCCTGATACACGGGCACCTTGGCCCCGAAGCCGCCGCCCACGCGGCCGGTCATCAAATGGATCTGGTCGGGCTGGAGCTTGAGCCGCTCGGCGATCTGATCGCGCATGCGGTGCGGGGTCTGGGTGTCGCCGTAGATCAGGAGCTTCTTCGCCCTGTCGTCCCAGGCCGCGCTGCACGCGCGCGGCTCCATGCACACCGGCAGCACGCGCTGATTGAACATCTGCATGTCCACGACCACGTCGGCCTTCTTGAAAGCGCCGTCCACGTCGCCGGACTCGGCCTTGAGGCTCACGCCGAGATTGGTCTTCGAGTCGGGGTAGAGGAGCGGCGCGCCGGGCTTGAGCGCCTCCGCCGCGTCCACCACCACGGGCAGGGGATCGTAGTCGACCAGCACGGCATCGGCGCCATCCACCGCAGCGGCAGGGCTCTCCGCCGCCACCACCGCCACCGGCTCGCCCACGTGCCGGACCCGGCCCTCCGCGAGAAGGGTGTGCCCCTGGCGGTTCATACTTGCGAACATCTCCGGCGGCAGCGGGGTGTGGATCACGCCCACCTCCGCGTTGAGATCGGCCCCCGTGAACACCGAGACCACGCCGGGCACCGCGCGCGCGGCCGCGGTGTCGATGCGGGTGATGGCGGCGTGCGCGTGCGGGCTGCGGACGAACGCGAGGTGGAGCGCGCCCGCAAGCTTGAAGTCGTTGACGTAGGGATCGCTGCCGGTGATGAGCTTGGGGTCCTCGATGCGCTTGATCGGGCGTCCCACGTGCTGAACGGGCATGCATGGCCTCCTTGCGGGCAGTGAGGGGCGAATCGTACCATAGGCCGCATGTCCGATCCGACCCCGAGTACGTTCAAGCGTGACGCTCGCATCATCGGTCTCGTAGGCTCCGCGCACTTCTTCAGCCACTTCTTCCAGCTGACGCTGCCCCCGCTGTTCCCGCTCCTTAAGGACGCCTTCGGTGTCCCCTACGTCGCGCTGGGCTTCATGATGAGCGTGATGTACGCGGCCTCGGGGATCGGGCAAACCGTCTCGGGCTTCCTCGTGGACCGCTTCGGCGCCGCGCGCGTGTTGGCTGGCGGGATGGCCCTCTTCGCCGGCGCCATCGCCGCCGCCGGGCTCGCGCCGTCCTACTGGGCGCTGGTGCCCATCGCGGTGCTGGCCGGTCTCGGCAACAGCGTGTTCCATCCCGCCGACTACTCCATCTTCAACGCATCGGTGAGCGCGCGCCGACTCGGCCGCGCCTACAGCGTGCACTCCGTGGGCGGCAGCCTCGGCTGGACGGTGGCGCCGGCGGTGATCGTGGCCCTCACCGCGCAATTCTCCTGGCGCGTGGCGCTGGTCACCGTCGGCATGGTCGGGGTGCTGGTCGCTCTGCTGCTCTCCACGCAGCGCGCCGTGCTCACCCACGATGCGGCGCCCGTGCCGCGTGAGGGCGCGCCCGAGGGCGGGCTCGCCGCCGACATTCGCCTGCTGTTCGTGGCGCCCGTGCTCGCCGCCTTCGCGTACTTCGCGCTGCTCGCCACGTCGCTCATCGGCATCCAGACCTTTTCCGTGTCCGCGCTGGTGGCGCTCTACGGGGCGCCGCTCGGGCTCGCGACCGGCGCGCTGACGGCGTTCCTGCTCGGGACCGCGGGCGGCGTCGTGCTGGGCGGCTTCCTCGCCGACCACACGCGGCGCCACGACTTCGTGGCCGCCACCGGCATGGCATCGGGCGCGCTCCTGGCGCTGCTCCTCGCCTCGGGCGCGCTCGCCCTCGGGGCCCTCCCGGTGGTGATGGCGCTGGGCGGCTTCGCCCTCGGGGTGACCTCGCCATCGCGCGACATGCTGGTGCGCGCGGCCACTCCACGTGGGGCATCGGGCAAGGTGTACGGCTTCGTCTACTCGGGACTGGATCTTGGCTCCGCCCTCACGCCGCTCATGTTCGGCTGGCTGCTGGACCGCGGCGAGCCGCGCGCGGTGTTCGTGGTCTCGGCGGTGTTCATGCTGCTCACCATCACTACCGTCGTCCAGGTCCGGCGCCATGGCGTCCGCCCCGTCCCGTCCGCCGTCTGAGGGGGACGTGCCCGGCGACGGCAAGGTCGCCGGCTGTGACCTCTGCCGGGCGAAGAAGATCACGCCCTGGTATCACGAGGACGAGGTGTGCTGGATCGCGGAGTGCGACGTGTGCGACACGCCGATGGTGGTGTGGCGGCGCCACGGCACCCAGCCGCCGGCGGAGGCCCGGGCCCACATGCTGGCCCGCCTCGGCGAGGTCGCCACGCAGCGGCTCGGGGACTACTGGGTGGACGATCACATGCGCAACATCCCCGATCACTTCCACGCGCATGCGAGGCCGAAAGGTGGGTTCTTCGGCTACGACCGGCGGTAGGCGACTCTCACGCCCCGTGCGGCTCCCGTTCTTCTACGGCTGGGTGATCGTCGCCTCCGCCTTCGTGACCATGGGCGTGGGCGTCAATGCACGGACCGCGTTCTCCCTCCTGTTCCCGCCCATCCTCGACGAGTTCGGCTGGGAGCGCGGCCTGACCGCGGGCGCGTTCGCCATCGGCTTCGTGGTGTCCACCCCGTTCTCCCCCTGGCTCGGCTGGGTCATGGATCGCTGGGGGGCGCGCGTGCTCATGCTGCTCGGCGTGGCGATGATGGGCAGCGGGCTCGCCTTCGCGACGCAGATCTCGCGCCCCTGGCACCTCTATCTCACGCTGGGCTTCCTCGTCTCCGGCGGGAGCCTCTGTCTCGGCTACACGGGCCACGGTCTCTTTCTCCCCAACTGGTTCGTGCGCCGCCGCGGCCTCGCGCTCGGCATCGCGTTCTCCGGCGTGGGCGTCGGCTCCATCGTGCTCCTGCCCTGGGCCCAGCACGTGATCGGCACCCGCGGCTGGCGGGCGGCGTGCCTGGGCCTCTCGGTGGTGATGTTCGTCGCGCTCGTGCCCATCAATGCGCTGCTGCCGCGCCGGCGGCCGGAGGACATGGGGCTCAGCCCCGACGGGGACGCCACACCGGCGCCGGGCGCGCCCTCCATGCGGGCCGCCAACGTGGTGGACCCGGTCTGGGCAGCCACCGAGTGGACGCTTGGTCGCGCCGCGCGCACGGGGCGCTTCTGGTGGGTGTTCGTGGGCTTCTTCACCGCGCTCTTCGCGTGGTACGAGATCCAGGTCCACCAAACGCGCTATCTCATCGACATCGGGTTCCGTCCGGAGCCCGCCGCCTACGCCCTCGGGCTGGTGGCGCTGGCCGGCGTGGGGGGGCAGATCGCGCTGGGCTATCTCTCCGACCGGTTCGGCCGGGAGGTCGTCTGGACGCTGGGCTGCGCAGGCTTCATCGCCTGCTTCCTCATCCTGCTCGCCATGCGAGCGTCCCCCACGCCGCCGCTGCTCTGGGCCATGGTGCTCTCGCAGGGCCTGGTGGGATACGGCATGGCCTCCGTGTTCGCCGCCATTCCCGCCGAGCTCTTCCAGGGCCGGCACTACGGCAAGATCTTCGGGACGCTGTCGCTCGCCACCGGCCTGGGCTCGGCCGCCGGCCCGTGGGTCGCGGGCTGGCTCCACGACCGCACGGGGGACTATGTGCTCGCCTTCCAGGTGGGCATCGTGCTGTGCGTGGTCTCGGCGGCGGCAATCTGGCTCGCCTCGCCGCGCAAGGTGCGGCTCGTGGCCGGCCGCGTGCGGGCCGCGGGCTAGCAGCGGCTCGCGGACGTATACTCGGGCCAACCACGATGGCCAGCAATGCGCCGATCCCCGCGGTGACGCCCCTCGAGGAATGGGCCCGGCGGCCCCGCTCGGTCCGGCTGGCCCGCCTTGGGCGTACCGCCGACGACCTCGCGGCCGCCCTCCGCGGCGTGGAGCAGGCCACGCTCACCCGGCGGCCGGACGAGAAGAACTGGGCGCCCATCGAGGTCCTCTGCCATCTCCGCGATTCCGAGGCTTCGTTCCTGGATCGCCTCCGGCAGATCATGGCCACCGACGAGCCGCGCTTCCCCACCGTGGATCCAAACCAGATCGCCGCGGAACGCCGCTATCTCGCGCAGCCGATGGGGCCCGCCCTCGAGGCCTTTCACCGCCATCGTGACGCCTCGCTGTTCTTCTTCGCCGCCCTCGCCGAGGGTGACTGGGCCCGCGCGGGCCACCAGATGGACTCGCGCGGCCGCCGCACCATCGACGACTTCCTCGGCGTGATGGCCTGGCACGACGAGAATCACCTCGCCCAGCTCGCCCGCGCCCTGCGCGGCGAAGTCTGACGGCGCCGCGGCCCGCGTGCTGCCCGACGAGCCCCTGCCGCCGGCGCTGGCGGCGCTGCGCGAGCGGGCCCGCGCGTTCCTCGCTGACGAGCTGCTCCCCGCCGAGCGCCGTGACGGCGTGGCTAGCGAAGGTGACGCCACTCCGGAGCTGCGACGCTGGGTGCGGATGCGCGCGGAGGCCGCGGGGCTGTTCCGCCTCGCCCAGCCCGTCGAGCTGGGCGGGGGCGGGCTCGGCCCACTGGGCCGCTTCGCCCTGCACGAGACGATCGCGGCGTCCGGGGCGGCGCTCGGCGGACTCGTCATCGGCGGCTCCGGAGGGCTTCTCCGCCACGGTGATGCCGGGCAGCGCGAGCGCTTCCTCCTGCCGGTGCTGCGAGGCACGCTGGCCGCCGCCTTGGCCTTCACCGACGCGCGCGAAGGGCCGCGCACCACCGCCACGCGCGCGGGCGACGGCTTCCGGGTGAGCGGGGTGAAGTCCTTCGTCACCGACGGCCCGGCCGCCGATCTCCTGCTCACCATCGCGCGGGTGGCGGCGGACGGCGGTCCCACCGGGCCGGCGGTGTTCGTCATCCCACGCGCGGCGCCCGGCCTGACCTTGCGCCGCACGCTCGAGACCCTCGACGGCGCCGTGCACGGGGAGTTCGAGTTTCGCGACGTCGCGGTGGGCGCGGCCGACGTGATCGGCGAGATCGGGCAGGGGATGCCGCGCGCCCTCGAAGACATCGTGGCGACGCGCCTTCGCCTGGCGGCGATGGCGTGCGGCGCGGGTGGGTGGACGCTCGACTGGGTGCTGGGTCGGGTGGACCGGCCGCATCGCAGCGGCGTGCCCCTGGCCGAGCGCGAGCAGGTGCAGGCCATGCTCGCCGACAGCGCGATGGACCTGGCCGCGGCCCGCGGCGCCGGCTACGCCGCCGCCCGCCGGGCCGAGTCCGGCGCCGACGCCGAGGTCGAGATCACCATGGCCAAGGTGCTGGCCACGGAGGCGGTGGCGCGCGTGGTGGACCGCGCCATGCAGCTGAGCGGCGGCGCCGCGGTCGTGGAGGATCATCCCCTGGCGCGGCTCTACCGGCGCATTCGCGCCTGGCGCATCGCCGAGGGCACGACCGAGGTGCTGCGCCTGGCCATCGCGCGGGGCCTGCTCGCCCGGCGGCGGGGCGGCCCGCCGCCCGCCAAGGTCACGGAAACTTGACACAGCGAGCCACGGCACCCTACCGTGGCCCCCATGTGCGCGCCGGATTCCGGCCGGTGAGCTCGCACGACGCGCTGGTGGTCGTTCAGAAAGGCGACCACTCACTCGGCTATTACGATCTGACGACGGGCGCCGAGCGCCACCGGCTGGGCCTCGATCCCTTCCCCCGCGACCTCGCCCTCGCGCCCGACGGCCGCCGCGCGTACGTCTGTCACTTCGGCGTGGCGCTGGCCGAGGATCCGGGCGATGACGGCCGCGTCGTCTCCATCGTCGACCTCGCGCGGCGGCGGCGCGTGGGCACGCTGGACTGCGGCGAGCACCGCCGCCCGCACGGCGCGGCGGTGGACCTCGCGGGCGCGGTGTACGTGACCGCGGAGGGGTCCGACCATCTCCTCGTGGCGGGCAAGCCCGCGACCGGCCGCTTCGACGCCGCCCTGCCCACGCGAGGCCGCGGCCCCCACAGCGTCGCGGTCACCGGTGACGGCGCGCTCGCGTTCGTGACGCATCCCCGCCCGGGCACGGTGACCGCGCTCTTCCCCGGTGATCCGGAGCGCCCGCCGGTGACGATCAAGGTGGCCGGCCACCCCGAAGGCGCCGCGCTCGACGAGGACGAGCGACGTCTCTACGTGGCCTGCCGGGAGCGCGCGGAGCTGGCGGTGGTGGACGTCAAGCGCCTGGCGGTGTCGATGCACATCCGCACCGCGCGGGGCCCCGTGCGCGTGTGCCCCGATGGCAACGGGCTCCTCCTGGTGCCCCTCCATCACGATCGGAGCCTCGCCATCATGGAGGTCCCGAACGGCGTGCGGCAGCGGCGCGTCCCCCTCCCCGCGCCGCCCGTGTCCATCGGCTACCACGCGCCGAGCCGGAGCGCGCTCGTCAGTACGCTGAGCCACGAGGTGTGCGTGGTCGACGTGGCCAAGGCCCGTGTGGCCCGCCGCATCGCCACCCGCCGCGATCCCGACGCCCTCGTCGTCGTCCCCCTCGCCGACTAGCCAGATCAGGAGCCGCCCATGCGTCCCAATACCCTTCGCGAGCGCCTTCGCTCGGACCAGCCCACGTTCGGCACCCACATCCACACCGTCTGGCCGGCGGTGGCCGAGCTCGCCGGCCGCGCGGGCGTCTTCGACTACGTGGAGTTCGTGGGCGAGTACGCGCCCTACGATCTCTTCTCGCTGGAGAACCTGGCGCGCGCCGTCGACACCTTTCCGCACATGACGGCGATGATGAAGATCGAGCAGCAGCCGCGGACCTATCTCGCGGTGCGCGCCATCGGCGCGGGCATCCAGAACGTGCTGTTCGCCGATCCACGCACGGTGGACGACGTGCGGGAGTGCGTGCGCGCCGTGCGCGCCGAGACGCCCGCCACCGGCGGCATCCACGGGGTGGGGATGCGCCGCGACGTGGGCTATGTCGTGGATGTGGGCTCGCCCGCCTTCGTCCAGGCCCTGGAGGACGCGGTGGTGGCGGTGATGATCGAGAAGGCCTCGGCCGTCGAGAACGTGGAGGCCATGCTGTCGGTGAAGGGCGTGGACATGGTGCAGTTCGGCCCCGCCGATTACTCCATGAGCATCGGTCTCCCGGGGCAGTGGGAGCACCCGCGCGTGAAGGAGGCCGAGATCCACGTGATCAAGACCGCGCTCCGCCTGGGGGTGGCCCCGCGGGTGGAGATCGACACGCCCGAGCAGGCCAAGCCCTATCTCGACCTGGGCGTGAAGCACTTTTGCATGGGCTGGGATGTGGGTATTCTCTTCGACTGGTTCAAGACCAACGGCGCGAAGCTCCGCGCCATGATGGGGGCGTGACGATGGCGGCAACGGACGGCATGGTCCGCGAGGCGCTTGGCGACCTGGACGCCCGGCTCGACCACTGGAAGCACACGCTCGCCGGCCTCTGCCGCATCCCGAGCATCTCGGCCGCGGGCTTTCCCCCCGACGAGGTGCGGCGCTCCGCCCAGGCGACGGCGCAGGTGCTCCGCGACACCGGGGTAGAGCACGTGGAGGTGCTCGAGATCGACGGCGTGCATCCCTACGTGTACGGCGACTGGCTGCACCGGCCGGGCGCGCCCACCGTGCTCCTGTACGGACACCACGACGTCATGCCGCCGGGGCGGCCGGAGAAGTGGCTCTCGCCCGCCTTCGAGCCCGCCGAGCGCAACGGCCGTCTCTACGGACGCGGCACCGCGGATGACAAGGGGGGCGTCATGGCCCACGTGGCCGCGGTCGGCTCCTATCTCCGCGCCGCGCAGACGCTACCGCTCAACGTCAAGTTCATCATCGAGGGCGAGGAGGAGATCGGCTCACGGAACCTGGGCCGTTTCCTCGCCCAGTACCGCGCCAAGATGGCCGCGGACTTCATCGTCCTCACCGACACGCTGAACTTCGACGTGGGCCACCCCGGGCTGACCTATCAGCTGCGCGGCATCTGTCAGGTCGACGTGGAGGTGCAGGCCCTCCGCCAGCCGCTCCACTCGGGCTACAGCGGGCCCGTGCCCGATCCCGTGCAGATCCTCTGCGCCATGATCGCCGATCTCCGCAAGCCGGACGGATCACTCAACGTGCCCGGTCTCTACGCCAAGGTGGCTCGCCCCAGTGCCAAGCAGCTCGCGCGGATCCGCAAGCTTCCCAAGTCGGAGGCGAAGTTCAAGAAGGACGCCGGCATGCTGCCGGGCGTGCGGCTCTGGGGTGAGGCGCAGTACTCCCTGCTCGAGCGCCAGTGGACGAGGCCGGCCCTCACCGTGATCGCGCTCGAGGCGCGTCCCTTCCTCGGGTCGACCAACCAGATCATCGAGGCCGCGAAGGCCCGCCTGTCCCTTCGAACCGTTCCCCGGATGGACGCCCGTGAGGTCGGCCGGCTCATCATCAAGAAGCTCACGAACAAGCCGCCCTACGGCGTGAAGGTCGCCGCGACGCTGACCAGCGACACACCCTGGTGGACCACCGATCCCGAGGGACCCGCGTTCGAGGCGGCGCGCGCCGCGCTCAAGGCCGGCTACGGCAAGGAGGCGGCCATGATGGGCGCCGGCGGAACCATCGGCTTCGTGCAGCCATTCGCCGATCTCCTCGACGGGGCGCCCTGCCTTTTGATGGGCGTGAGCGACCCCGACACCCGGGCTCACTCCGAGAACGAGAGCCTCCATCTCGGCGACTGGGTGAAGGCCATGCGCTCGACCATTCACCTCTACGACGCGCTGGCGAAGTTGCCGCGGCGGTAGGGCGTGGTCAGCGAATCGGGTTGGCGAGCGGGTGAAGGGCGTTGATCGCCCAGCCGAGATCCAGGCGTTCGCCAAGCCAATAAGGAAGGGCAGTCTGCGGCGTGACGTCGAGACCATCGGCCTTGTTCTGGTTTCGGATCGCGTCCACCGGATCCTCGATGACTAGAGCGGGCGGCGGGACCTCCGGCAGCGCCCGCCCATCCGGCTGCGCAAAGCGGAGCGCGCCCTCAGCGTCACGACTGACCTGATACCCTTCCTCGTGCACCGCCCGGTGATGGCGACGACAGAGCATCACGAGGTTGGACAGGATGGTCGGCCCCCCAGGTGCCCGATGCTCAATGTGATGGCCCTGGCCGTGGCGCACTCCGCAGCCGGGGAAGCGGCAGCCTCCGTCCCTACGGCCCAGAGCCCGTCGCAATGCGGGCGGAATCGTCCGGGTTCGGCCAACCTACCTCGACGGGGAGACCCTCCTCGCCATGCCGCATCCATGTGCGCACGGCGTCACAGGTGAGTCGCTCCGACGTTTCAGCTGAAACGTCCGGGCCGTCGTCGAGCACCGTCTGCCCCGAGCTCTCGAGGTGGATCACGACCTGATACCGATCGGCAGACGGAGCGGTGTCGAATCCGTGTTGCAGTGCCGCCTCGGCGACGAGAGCGAGCGCGTCGGCCTGCTGCTGCGCTTGACTGGACGTGGCGCCGGACGGCTCTGCGGGCGGCGTGGCCGGCGCGTCAGGTCGGGCGCGCCGATACATGGTCTCGCGAGCGACAGTCAGCGCCTGGCGGAGCAACGCCCCGACTTCGGGTGTAAGCCTTCCGTGCAGGACGAGCATCCCGTCATCGTCGTAGTGCAGAGTCAGCCCTCGATTGCGGTGGCGCTGGGCCGTCGCGCGCGCCTCGGCAAGGCGGTCGACCCGGCGCCAGCCGCGAACGATCTGTTCCACGTGGGACACCGTGCCGGCTCTTCCCACCGTCAGCAGCCGTGCCTCGGTCTACGGTGTGGCTACGCGTGTGAGTGCCCGGGCCTTCGAATAGGAGATCTCACCCCGGGCCAGCGCTTCGGCGAGACGCGGCAGCGTGCCGAGGGCGCGAGCCACTCTCACCCGCTCACGTGCCGCTCCCAGGTCCAAACCGACTCGCCAAGCGAGCCAGTGTGCGCAGGAACGGAAGCCGGTGTTCCAGCCGTGCCGTTCGTCGAACTCCCGAATGAGCGCGAGCAATCGAGCCGTGGCTGCATCGAGATGAGCGGACAGCTCGGCAATCTCGTCCCCGAGACGCTCGAGTTCGACGAGGCGCGGATGAGTAGGCGTGGGCATTGATTGGACCAACATGGGAGTCTCCTTTCTGCTGACGCGACTCTATACCCGCGATTCGTGGCGTTCGTTGCGCGATCGAGTGAGGAGATCAGCGCCGCAGGCACCATTCGAAACGGAAGCCACGTCGAACGTTCGGCCCTGGGCCGTGGAGTCGCGCACGAACGCCGTCTTCTCGGGTCGCATCGCGCCGAGCCACTGCACGGTCTAAAGTCTGTCAAGAGGAAAGTGCGAGTCGGTGTAGAGTGGTGCCGCGTTTCCGGGTACGATACGACTCATGTTTCACGTGAGCGTGCATCGCACGACCTGGTGGTGGCCGCCGGCTCCGGTGGCCCCGTAGCGTAATTTCCCTGGGGGCTGCCTCGATGGGCGGCTCCCTGGTCTCCAGAACCGCCGCTCCTGTCGAGGCCGGCGGTTCTTTCATTTCGGGAGGGAGGCCAATGCGGAA
>DATEDO010000085.1:0-5807 GCA_035281625.1 Candidatus Methylomirabilota bacterium | reverse complement strand
TACCGTCGCCCCGCGGCGCGCGCTGCCCGCGCGTCGGAACCCGGCGCCGGTGCCGGCGCTGCGCAAGCCCCCGGCCCCGGTGGAGGTCGTGAAGCGTCCCCGCGGTCGCGGCCGGCGTCTCGCCGGCTGACGGCGCCCCGGCTCCACTCCGCGCGCTCCCGGTGGTCCCCGCCGGCGGCTCCCGGTCTGTCGATTCGCCCCACCGCTGTTCGACCAGTGATGAGCGCGCCCGTGGTTCGGGCCGGCCGAGGCCGCTCGGGGCGCGGACCCAGGGAGGACCCATGTTGTCGAAGATCCTGGTCGTGGGGCTGCTGTTCATCCTAGGCCTGCTGGGGTTCATCGCCACCCGCCCGGCGGACTTCCAGATCACGCGGACACGCGCGATGGCGGCCCCGCCGGACGTGGTGTATGGATACGTCAACGATCTCCGCAAGTGGCGCGAGTGGTCCCCCTGGGAGAAGCGGGACCCCGGGCTCAAGCGGGAATACTCGGGCGCGGCCGCCGGCACGGGGGCCTCGTATCACTGGGTCGGCAACAACCAGGTGGGCGAGGGGCGCCTGACCATCACCGACAGCCGCCCCGCCCAGTCGATCGCCTTCCGGCTCGAGTTCATCAAGCCCTGGACGGCGACGAACCGCGCGCAGTTCGACTTCGCGCCGAGTGGATCCGGGACAAGCGTGACCTGGACCATGAGCGGGGAGAAGAACTTCATGGCGAAGGCCTTCGGCCTCCTGGTCGACGTGGACAAACTGGTCGGGACGGACTTCGACCGCGGGCTGGAGAACCTGGACGCGGTGAGCGGTGCCGCGGCGAGGAAGGCCTCCCGGCGGGATGGGGAGGGAGACACGGCATGATCAAGGGACTGGCGGGCGCGACGATCTGGAGCGAGGATCTCAATGGGCTGCTGCCCTTCTACCGCGACACGCTGGGACTCTCCGTGCGGATCCAGAACCCCGGCTTCGTGGTGTTCGGCCAGGCCGACACCGCGGCGTTCGCGCTCGGCACGCACAGCGGGGTGAAGGGTCGGAACAACGATCCCGCGCGCCACATGGTGGGGATGCTCACCGACGACGTGGTCAACGAGTGGAAGCGCCTGAAGGATGCCGGCGTGTCCTTCGTCGAAGATCCCACGGACTACGGCAATCTCAAGATCGCAACCCTGAAGGATCCGGAGGGGAACTTGATCCAGCTCCTGGAGCTCAAGCGATGAGCACGATTCGACTGCTGGTGGGCACGCGCAAGGGCGCCTTCGTCATCACGTCCGACGGCACGCGCCGCCGTTGGGACGTGAGCGGGCCCCACTTCGGGGGCTGGGAGATGTATCACCTGAAGGGCTCGCCCGCCGATCCCGACCGGATCTACGCGTCGCAGTCATCGAGCTGGTTCGGCCAGGTGGTGCAGCGCTCCCGTGACGGCGGCAAGACCTGGGAGTCGGTGGGCAACAAGTTCGCCTACGACGGCCCGACCGGTACGCATCAGTGGTACGACGGCACGCCGCATCCCTGGGAATTCGCCCGCGTGTGGCATCTCGAGCCCTCGCGCCACGATCCGGACACGGTGTATGCGGGCGTGGAGGACGCGGCGCTGTTCCGCACCACCGACGGCGGCCAGACCTGGCAGGAGCTGCCGGGGCTCCGCACCCACTCCACCGGCAATCTCTGGCAGCCGGGCGCGGGCGGGATGTGCCTGCACACGATCCTGCTGGACCCGAGCCACCCCGGGCGCATCTTCGTGGCCATCTCCGCGGCGGGCGCCTTTCGCTCCGACGACGACGGCGCCACCTGGCGGTCGATCAACGACGGGCTGCGCTCCGAGGGGATCCCGAATCCGACCGCCGAGGTGGGCCACTGCGTGCATCGCATCACGCAGCACCGCGCCCGCCCCAACGTCCTCTTCATGCAGAAGCACTGGGACGTGATGCGCAGCGAGGACGCTGGCAACAGCTGGGTGGAGGTCAGCGGGAACCTGCCCTCCGATTTCGGGTTCCCCATCGACGTGCACGCTCACGAGCCGAACACCATCTACGTGGTGCCGATCAAGAGCGATTCCGAGCACTACCCGCCTGACGGTCGCCTCCGGGTATACCGGAGCCGAAGCGGTGGCAACGAATGGGAGCCGCTCACCAAGGGGCTGCCCCAGCAGCACTGCTACGTGAACGTGCTGCGGGACGCCATGGCGGTGGACACCCTCGACCCCTGCGGCATCTACTTCGGCACGACCGGCGGGCAGGTGTTCTGCTCGGCCGACGCCGGGGACAGCTGGGCGCCGGTGGCGGAGCATCTTCCGTCCGTGGTGGCGGTGGAAGCGCAGACCCTCCCATGAGCGCGGCGGTGGTCCGTGTCGTCCTGCCCGCCCATCTCCGCACGCTCGCGCGGCTGAGCGGCGAGGTGAAGGTGCCCGTCGCCGCGCCCGTGACCGTCCGCGCGGTGCTGGACGCGCTGGAGGCGGAATACCCCATGCTGCAGGGGACGATCCGGGACCATGAGACCAAGCAGCGGCGCGCGTTCCTGCGCCTGTTCGCCTGCGAGCAGGACCTCTCGCACGAGTCGCCCGATGCGTCGTTGCCCGAGGCGGTGGTGACGGGAGCGGAACCGCTCCTCGTGGTCGGCGCCATGGCGGGCGGATAGCGGCCGGCCGCTAGCGCATGGCTTCGCGCAGCGCCGCGCGCGCCAGGAGGCGCGTGGAGTCGAGGATGGGCAGCGGCGAGTCGGCGGGACTCACGAGCAGGGGAAACTCCGTGCACGAGAGCGCCACCGCGTCGCAGCCGCCGCGCTGGCCTTCGCGGATCACGCCCACGAAGTAGTCGCGCGTGGCCGGCTCGAAGCGGCCGTACACGAGCTCGTCGAACGTGTGACGGTTGATGCGCGCCCGCGTGGCCGCGTCGGGGAACTCGTAGGCGAGGCCGGCGGCGCGCAGCTTCGGCGGGTAGACCGGTCCCTCCATGAGGTAGCGCGTGCCCAGCACCAGGACCTTGCGGTACTGCCGCTCCCGGGCCGACCTCGCTACCTCCTCTGCGATGTGGAGCCAGGGCAGCGGCGAGCGGTCGCGCACGAGGTCGAGGCCCTGATGGGCGGTGTTGTCGGGGCAGATGAGGAAGTCCGCGCCCACGCGCTGAAGCCTCTCCGCCGAGGCCAGCAGCATCTTGCCCACGTCCTCCCAGCGGTCGGCGTCGATGGGCACCATCCAGTCCGAGAGGGGGAAGGTGTGAGTGACGATCTCGGGATGGGCGTGGCGGCCCATCAGGGCGGCGCCCTCCGCGCAGATGGTCCGGTAGCAGAGCGCGGCGCCTTCCGCGCTGACCGCCACGATACCGACACATTTGGGCATGAATTGGCTCTTGAAACCGCCACCATTATAACGGTACGTCTGCAGGGGGCGCTCGCGGCCGAGCGGTCGATCCGCGCCCCCGCCGTTCGACCATGGGTGACCCGGAACCGCGACCGCCATCGCCGTCAAGGAGGAGATCGAATCGTGAACGTTGCGCTGTGGATCATCCAGATCCTGATGGCCGCCCTGTTTCTCTTCGCGGGGGTGATGAAGTTCATCATGCCGATGGAGGAGATGCAGAAGCAGATGCCGGTGGCGCTGTCCGCGGCCTTCATCTACTTCATCGGCGTCGCGGAGGCGGCGGGCGGTCTGGGACTCATCCTTCCCAGCGTGCTGCGCATCAGGCCCGGCCTCACGCCCCTGGCCGCCTGCGGGCTCGTGCTCATCATGGCCGGCGCGGTGTGGCTCGGGCTGATCAGCCCCGATCCGAAAAGCGCGATCATACCCGCCATCGTGGGGCTGCTCCTCGGGTTCGTGGCGTACGGCCGCTCGCGACTGGCGCCGCTGCGTCCCAGGCACGGGTAGACGAGAGCATGGGGACGCGCACGCCGCCGGCGCGGGCCGGCCGGCGCGAATGGCTGGGGTTGGGCGTGATCGCGCTGCCATGCCTGCTCTACTCCATGGACCTCACCGTGCTCAACCTGGCGATACCGCGCCTCACCGCGGATCTCCGGCCCAGCGGTGCCCAGCTCCTCTGGATCGTGGACGTCTACGGCTTTCTCGTCGCAGGCTCCCTCATCACCATGGGCACGCTGGGCGATCGCATCGGCCGGCGCCGCCTCCTCATGTTGGGCGCGGCCGCCTTCGGCGTCGGGTCGGTGCTCGCCGCATTCTCCACCAGCGCGGAGATGCTGATCGCTACCCGCGCGCTCCTGGGCGTGGCGGGCGCCACTCTCGCGCCGTCCACGCTGTCGCTGATCCGCAACATGTTCCTGGATGCGCGGCAGCGCACGGTGGCCATCGGCATCTGGGTCACCAGCTACTCGGTGGGCGCGGCCATCGGTCCGCTGCTCGGGGGCATCGTGCTGGAGTACTTCTGGTGGGGCTCGGTGTTTCTGCTGGGCGTGCCGGTGATGGCGCTGCTGCTCGCGGTGGGGCCGTCGCTGCTGCCGGAGTTCCGCGATCCCCACGCCGGGCGGCTCGACCTCCCCAGCGCGGCGCTCTCCCTGTGCGCGGT
Organism: Candidatus Methylomirabilota bacterium; assembly: GCA_035281625.1. Taxonomy (GTDB): domain Bacteria; phylum Methylomirabilota; class Methylomirabilia; order Rokubacteriales; family CSP1-6; genus DASRWT01. Next base: position 1,303 of record DATEDO010000085.1, on the reverse strand, counting down.
CCTCCTCATGATCTATGGCCTGAAGCGCGTGGCCGAGTCCGGCCCCATCGCCCTCGCGCTGGGCGCCATCGGGCTCGGCGCGGCGCTCGCCGTCGTGTTCGTGCGCCGCCAGCGCCGATTGGCCGACCCGCTCATCGACCTCGGCCTCTTCCGCGCCCCGGCCTTCAGCGCGGCCCTGGTGACCTACCTCATCGCGTGCTTCGTCGGGTTCGGCGCCTATGTCTTCATCGCGCAGTATCTCCAGCTCGTCCTGGGCCTCTCACCGCTGCAGGCCGGACTCTGGACGCTGCCGTCCATGCTCTCGTACGTGGTGGCGGCGCTCCTCGTGCCGCGCCTCACCGCCCGCGTGAGGCCGGCGCCCCTCATGGCCGGCGGCCTGGTGCTCGCCGCGATGGGGTTCGTGGCCCTCGCGCGGGTGGACGCGGAGGGCGGCCTTGCCGTGCTGGTCGTGGGCTCGGTGCTCTATTCGCTCGGTCTCTCGCCGGTGGTGATCCTCGCCACCGACCTCGTCGTGGGCAGTGCCCCCCCGGAGCGCGCGGGCGCCGCGTCGGCGATCTCCGAGACCAGCGCCGAGCTGGGAGGCGCGCTGGGCATCGCGCTGCTGGGCAGCGTGGGCACCGCCGTGTATCGACGCGCGATGAGGGGCGCGGTCCCGTTCGGCGTGGCCCCTGATTCGGCCGAGGCCGCGCGCGCCACCCTCGGCGGCGCGGTCGCGACGGCGGAATCCCTGCCTCCGGCGCTGGGCGTCGCCTTGCTCGATCCCGCGCGCGAGGCCTTCGTGCAGGGGCTGCAGCTCGGCGTGCTTGCGTGCGGCGTTCTCGTGCTGGCGACGGCGGCCATGACGTGGCGCCAGCTGCGCGATGCCGGAGCCGCCACGCCGGTGGGGGCCAAGGCCGGCTGACGCCGCGCGGCGCGACACTGCCGTCGTCTATCGGTGGGCCCCCAACTTCGGCCCGCGTAACTCGCCGACGAGGCGTACGATGGCAGGCAATATGGGTATGCTCCGACACCTCTTCGTCCTCGGGCGCGAGGTCGCCGTTCCGCCCGAGGGCCTGACCATCACGCTTGACCGGCACCTCGCCCGCGGCGAACAGATCGAGATCATTCGCGATCGGCGCGCGCCGCCCGGCGAGACGCCCAACCCGCAATCGCTCAGCGGGCGTGAGCGCCGGCGCGCGAGCCCCCTCGCCGAGCAGCTCCGCACGAGGGGCTTCGCGATTTTCTCCCGCCAAGAGGAGCCGGCACGCCGTATCGCCCCGCCCCCGCCGCCCCCCGAGCCGCCGCCTCCGGCCGCCCCGGCACC
>DATEDO010000084.1:0-2816 GCA_035281625.1 Candidatus Methylomirabilota bacterium | reverse complement strand
GACCCCTTCGCCTTCGTGGCGGGCGTGCGCCGGCCGGCGCCCCCCGGCCCCACCGGCGCGCCGCCGAGCGGCCCGCCGCTGGGGGAGACGGAGCGCGTGGGTCTCGAGCTCAAGGGCATCTTCGGCTTCCCCGGCGGCTATCTCGCCATCTTGAACAATCAGATCGTCAAGGCCGGTGACACCGTCTCGGGCCACCGCGTGGAGCGGATCACCGAGGACACCGTGCTCCTTCGCGAGCCGGGCGGCGGCACACGCAGCGTGACCCTGCCCGCGCTGTCCACCGCCCCTGCGGGGGCGCCCAGGAGGTGAGCGAATCCATGGAGACGCGCATCCGCCGAGTCCGGCACGTCCTCGTGCTGGCCGTCGCGCTGCTCGCGGCGCCCTCGATCGTCCTCGCGCAAGGCGCGTGCGCCGATCGGCTGCCCGTCGAGCGCATCACCCTGAACCTCCGTGACGCCAACGTGCAGACCACGCTGCGGCTTCTCGGCCAGCAGTACCGCGTGAACATGATCGTCACCGACGAGGTGAAGGGGACGGTGACGGGGGACTTCTACCAGGTGCCGGCCCGCGACGTGTTCCAGGTCCTCATCGACTCCGCCGGGCTGCAGTGCGTGGAGGTGGGCGGTGTCCTGCGCGTGTCGAGCTTCGCCCGCATCCGCGCCGAGGACGAGGAGCGCCGCAACGCGGTGGCGGAGCGGGCACGGCGCGAGGCCGACGCCGCCAAGAAGCAGGTGGAGGCCGAGCGCGACCGCGACGACTTCGAGCGAGCGCGGCTCCGGGGCGTGATCAGGGAGCGGACCATCCGCCTCTCCTATGCCGACGCGGAGGAGGTGGCGAAGACCATCCTGGGCATCCTCGGCCTGCCGCCGGAAGGCTCGGTGCCGGCGCCCCCGCCCGTGCCCGCGGGGCTGCTCCCGCCGCCGCCCATCAATATTCCCTCCGGTCCAACGCCCCCCGTGCCGTCCACGTCGCTGTTTCAGGTGCCCGTCGTCTCGCTTCCCGCCGACGTGCTCGCCAAGGGGCTCACCGTGCGGGCCTACAAGCCCACCAACTCGGTGTTCATCCGCTACTACGAGAACGACCTCGACCGGATCGAGCGCCTGATCAAGGAGCAGCTCGACATCCCGCTGCCCCAGGTGCAGATCGCCGCGACCATGCTGATCACCAGCCAGAACGCGCTCGATCAGCTGGGCATACAGTGGGGCGGCGCCGCCGTCGGTCGGACCGGGGAAGGCCGCGGCCCGGCGGTGGTGGGCTCCGGGCTCAGCAACCGCACGCCGGCCACGGCCACCGGCACGCCGGTCTCCGGGGGTCCCTATAGCAACAACCCGAACTTCACCGGCTCGGACCTCCTGCCCATCGCGCCCACGAGCGGGTTGCCCATCGGCCAGAACCTCGTGAACCTGCCGACCACGTTCCTGCCGACGCTCGCCGCGCCCGCCCTCGGCGCCTTCTTCGGGCTGGTCGGGCAGAACTTCAATCTGAACTTCGCCATCCAGGCCCTCGAGGTGCAGGGCAAGGCGCGGCGGATCTCCGAGCCCAAGATCGTCACGGTGGAGCACGCGAAGGCGGAGATCTCGCGGGGCTTCGAGGTGCCCTTCACGAGCACGCCCACCGCGGACGTATCCAACGTGCAGTTCAAGGACGCGCTCCTGCGCCTCACCGTCACGCCCAACGTGATCTACGAGAACGGCGTCACCAGGATCCGGATGAAGGTCCTCGTCGAGAACAACGAGCCCGACTTCACCCGCTCGATCAACGGCAACCCGCCCATCTTCAAGCGGCGGAGCGAGACCGAGGTCGTGGTGAAGGAAGGCGAGAAGCTGGTCATCGGGGGCATCATCCTCGACAACTCCTCGAAGACTCTGCGGGGCGTTCCCGTCATGAGCCGCATCCCCATCGTCGGCTGGCTCTTCAAGTCCCGCGAGGTCAGCTCGGACGGTGAGGAGCTCGTGGTGATCATCACCCCCTCCGTCGTGGCCGCCGGCAAAACGGCAGCGAGGTAACGCCATGTACGAAGCGTTCTTCAGCCTCGAGGATTCGCCCTTCGTCCTGACCCCCGATCCGCGCTTCCTCCTGCGCTCCAAGGGGCATCACGAGATCCTGTCGAGCCTGCTCTACGGGATCACCAGCCAGAAGGGCCTCATGGCCCTGATCGGGGACGTGGGGACGGGCAAGACGACGCTCTGCCGCGCGCTCCTGCGCGAGCTGCCCGCGGACGTACAGAGCGCGCTCGTGCTCAACCCCCATCTGTCGGACGTGGAGCTCATGGCGACCATCCTCGACGATCTCGGCGTGGACCGGCGGGGGGCCGCCACCAAGGGCGAGCTGATGACCGTGCTCAACCAGCACCTGCTCGCCGCCGGGGAGGAGGGCAAGACGGTGGTGGTGGTGCTCGACGAGGCCCAGCAGATGAGCGACGCCTCGCTGGAGCAGATCCGCATCCTGTCCACGCTCGAGACGGCCACCCGGAAGCTCCTGCAGATCGTCCTCGTGGGGCAGCCGGAGCTCGAGGACACGCTACGCCGCCGGGAGCTCCGGCAGCTCGATCAGCGTATCGGCATCCGCTGCTACCTCACCCCGCTGTCGCGCAAGGACACCTTCCGCTACGTGGAGCATCGCCTGCGGGTGGCCGGCCTCCCCGGCGCGGTGCCCTTCTCGCGCGCCGCGCTCGGGCGCGTCCACCGCGTCAGCGGGGGCGTGCCGCGGGTGATCAATCTCCTGTGCGACCGCGCCCTCATGGCGGCGTTCGGCGTGCGCGCGCGCGAGGTGACGCCGGCCCTCGTGCGCGCCGCCGCCCGCAATCTGGACGGGCG
>DATEDO010000083.1:0-17781 GCA_035281625.1 Candidatus Methylomirabilota bacterium | reverse complement strand
GGCGAGTTCGACTCCCGCGCGCTCATCGGCAAGAAGGTCGTCGTGCTCCGCTTCCAGGGCTCCTGGTGCAAGACGTGCACCGCCCAGGCCCCGGCGATGCAGCGCCTGGCCGACAAGTACCGCGCGCGCGACGTGGAGGTGGTGGGCGTGCACGTCAACGACACCGCGAGCGAGGCGCGCGCGTGGCGGAAGCGACACCGCCAGACCTACGCCGCGGTGCTCGACCCGGGCGCGCGGATGGCCACGCGCTTCGGGTTCAAGCGCGCCCCGTACACGGTGGTGATCGACAAGCAAGGCGAGATGGTCGCCCGCATCACCGGCTCCGCCGACGACGCGCGAATCGGCAAGATCCTCGACCCCCTCCTGACCCAGTAGCGCCGGGACGACTCACGAGCCCGACGAGGCCCGGCGCCTACGGCTTGAGCATCACCTTGATCGCGCGATCTTCCTTCTTGTCGAAGATGGCGTAGCCCCTCGGGGCCTCGCCCAGCGCCATGGTGTGGGTGATGATGCGCGTGGGGTCGAGCCGGCCCGCTTCCACCAGGCCCATGTGCCGAGACTAGAGATGACCGAAATGCGCCAGGCGTATGCCCTCCCGGGCAATGAGCGCGCGCGCCTCCGGGTGCGTGAGACCGGCCACCTCCGTCTCGCGCTGTTTCCCGTAGCGGCTGTAGGCAAGATCGTCGTCGAAGTAGCCGGGATGGGTCATGAACTCGCTGACGCCCGCGGGCAGCGCGCGCAGATGCTCCAGCACCTTGTCCGCCGACCAGTAGGGGTCGGCCCCCGCGTCGCCCATGAAGTGCTCGGGCGTGCGGATCCCGTCCTGCTTCGCGCGCGCCCGCACCGCCCCGTCCTGCGCGCGGATGGGGATCTTGAGCGCCTTGGCGAAGAAGCAGAGGAGGTCCAGGAGCGCGCCGCCCTGCGCCACGTGGTGATGGCTGTCGAGATGTGTGGGGAATCGGCCCATGAGCCGGCGGAACGCCTCGATCTGGTTCCCGATCTCGAGGCGAGCCTCCTCGGGCCGGGCGCGCTCGGCCTGCGCCCGCGCGTCACGTGTGAACTGTCCCTGGGCGTCCAGGAGCGAGCCCACGCGCTTGGGGTCGGACACCGGCATGCCGAGGGTGAGGTTGACGTGGAGCCCGACCCCGAGGCCGGAGGCCCGCAGCGCCTCGAGCTGGGCCGGATCGGCGTCACGATTCACCATGAGCGTGGTGCTCGTGACGATTCCGTCGTGATAGCAGGTCAAGATGCCGCGACTCACCCCGCGGGTCAGCCCGAAGTCGTCGGCGTTGACGATGAGGACGCGGCCGGCGCCGTGGGCGGTGGCCGTCACTTCTTCCCCATCACGCGGCGGAAGTAGAGGCGCATCGCCTCCTTGAGCTGGGCGCGCGCGCCCGCGCTCGCCTGGGCGTCCTCGAGCTGATCGAGGTCCAGGGCCAGCGGCACCCCCTCCTTCTTCACTCCGTCCAGCTCGGCGGTGAGGCCGCAGCGCTCGTCGGATTCGGTGAAGACGAGCTTGCCGCGGCTGAAGCTGCCGTCGTCCTGGGCGATCTGGGCGGCCGTTTCGGTCAGGAGGCGCTTGATCGCCTCCTGATCGGGCGCGGGCACGGTGGAGAATGCGGCGGTGAGGCTGATCTCGGCCATGGAAAGACTCCCCGGAGCCGCGGCGCTCAGGCCGGCGGCTCGTAGACCTTCAGGATATCGGCGTGCGTCTTGGCGGCATTGGCGCGAATGGCGAAGCTGATGGCCTCCCGCACCTCGTCCTCGGTCGCACCCGCGGCCCTGGCGCCCGCCAGGTCACGCTTGGCTCAGTGGGTGTTTCCCGCCGCGAGATTCGCGGCGAGATAGCAGAGGCTGGCCGTCTTCGGGTCCAGCACGCCCTTCTTGAACTTCCACGAGGCGATCACCCGCTCCTCGATCATGGGGCTCTCCGTGTGCTCCGGCCGCGGCCTAGTGACCGGCGGCGCTGGCGTCGCTGGTGGGGTCGAGCCCGGCCTCGAGCCCCTTCTTCGTGATACGAATGGCGATGGGCCGGGCGAAGTACATGTTGCCCACCGTGCAGTCCTTGGGCGTGACGGGATGCTTGCGCTTTCGCAGCGCGGCGAGGGCCGCGTCCCCCACCCGGTCGTCGACGAGCAGCTCCCCGCCCTCGTCGTGGAGCCGCGGGGCCTCCATCGCGGGCTGCGGGCCATCGCCGGCATCCGCCATGTTGGAGATGACCTGCGGGATCACCGACACGATCTTCCGCCCACCCGGCGCGCCCAGGGTGTAGACGGGCTCGCCCTTGCGGAACGCCAGCACCGGCACCATGTTCACGAGCGGCCGCTTGCCCGGCGCGATGGAATTCACCCGCCCCGGCTCCGGGTCGAACCAGATCATGCCGTTCTGCAGCAGCACCCCCGTGCCCGGCACGACCATGCGCGCACCGAACAGCGACACCGCGGTGTTCGTGAACGACACCATGTTCCGCTGCCGATCGATGCAACCGATGTGGGTAGTGCAATCAGGAGAACCAGAAATCGCATGCGCGCGGGCCGTCCGCCGCTGGGGGAGAGCGGGGGCCATGTCGGGGCCCCCGCTGATGGTAGCTGCGCCGTACTTCCATGGATCCGGCGCGGGTGTATTCGACCTGGGGCCATTCGGCTTGATTTGCTTGGCCAGCGTGCGCGCGTAGTCGCGGGAGGCCAAGCCATCCCAGGGGGCGGTGACGCGCAGGGCGTCGCCCAGATGCTGGAAGCGATCGCGGAACGCGAGCCGGACGGCCTCCGCCCGGATGTGGAGCCCGCCGGCACTCTTGTAGGTGACCGCGGAGGAGGGGAACGCCGCGAGCAGATTCAGGATCTCCAGCGCGGTGATGCCGCCGGTCGCGCCCGGCATGAACGCGAGCTCGAGCCCGCGGTAATCGCCGCGCAGCGGCGAGAGGAGCCGCGCCTCGTAGGCGGCCAGGTCCTCCCTGGTGAGGAAGCCGCCCCGCCCCTGGACCTCGGCGTGGATGGCTTCGGCGATGGCGCCGCGGTAGAAGGCGTCCGGGCCCTCCTTGGCGATGAGCCGCAGGGTGCGCGCGAGGTCCGGCTGGCGCAGCACGTCGCCGTCCTTGCTCACCGGAGGGCGGTAGATGTCGATGCCGTCCCGTAGATAGGTGCGCGCGCTCTCCGGGAAGGCCCGCAGCTCCCGGGTGTAGAGCGACATGGTCTGGGCCACGTACCAGTCGGGGACGAATCCCTCTTCGGCGAGGCGGATGGCCGGCGCGATGACGTCGGCGAGCGCCATGGTGCCGAAGCGCGCGAGCGCGAGGGCGAGGCCCGCGACGGAGCCGGGCACCGCCACCGCCTTCGGCCCGAATACGTTGGCGTCGCCCACCACGCGGCGCCAGGGAAAGAGGTCGTCGCCCAGTCCCTCGCCCAGCTCGTAACACGTCTCGTGGGCGGCGGCGGGCGCGGCCACGTTGGCGTCGATCGCGGCCGTCTCGCCGCGCTTGGCCATGTGGATGAGGAAGCTGCCGCCGCCCGCGATGGACGACATGAAGGGCTCGACCACCGGCATCGCGAAGGCGGTGGCCACCGCGGCGTCCACGGCGTTACCACCCCGGGCGAGGATGCTCGCGCCCACCCCCGCGCCCAGCGGGTGCTCGGCCACCACCATGCCGCGCGCGGCGACCGGCGTCGTCTTCGTCATCCGGAGCGTGCTACGAATCATCGGGGATCTCCTTGGCCGGACGGGTCACGGGGGAACTCGAACGGATGGAGGCGTACCTGCCACACGCCGGCGTCGTTCTCGAGGAGCAGGCACACGCGGACGTCCTCACCGCGGTGGGCGGTCCAGAGAAACACGCCCGCGTCGGCGGCGTCGCCGCACTCGTCGCAGACCCAGGCGGTGCGAAAGGTCTCCGCCTCGCGCAGGGCCTGGGCATGGGCGGTCGGGTTCACGTAGAGAGGCCGGTCCTCGGGCATGAAGGCGGCGATGTCGGCGAGATAGGGCACGCGCGGCGCCTCGGCCCCGGTCCAGGCGTCGACGAGCGGCAACACGGGCGTCTCGTCGGCGACCGCGACATAGGCGCCCTCCTCGAGGAGCTCACCGCGGGCGAGGCGGCAGTCGGCGAGGAATCCCCGCAGGCCCCTGAGCCCCACCAGTCCCCCGTAGAGACGCCCCGCGAACTCGTCGCGCTCGCTGGGCGCGAGGAGAAAGCGGGTGGGCGGAAGGGGGCCGGCCAGCTCCGGGCCCGCCACCTGATAGAGCGGCGTCAGGCCGGGGCGCTCCGCCCGCGCGCCGTGCCACACCACGGTCGCGCGGTCCCCCGGCCGGAACCAGTCGAGCGCGTCGGTCATGGCGCTCCGGCTACTCGCTCACGAGAAAGCCGGACTGCGGGCGGCGCAGCATGGCCACCACGCCCTTGTCGTCGAAGTAGAGAATCCAGCCCAGCGGATACACCCACGCTTCCTTGGCCTTCTTCTGCACGTCCGCCCACTCCTGCTTGGCCAGCACTCCCATGCGCGCGGGGTCGATGGTCTGCTCCAGGGGCTCGTCGATGAGGGTCCGCACCTCGTCCGGCGTATTGCCCTCGGCGACCTGCCGCCAGAACCGGAACTCGCTGTAGTAGATCTTGTTCTCGATCTCGGGGTGCTCGCGGAGGTACTTGAACACCCGGTCGTCCATCCGGTCGATGTGCTGGCGCCGCTCGTCGAAGTTCGGCTCCCGGGCGCTGGTCGCATACACCCGCGCGTAGAACATCTCCTCCGCCCGCGGCCCCCGCCCCATCCGCTCGGGGACGTCGGTGCTCGTCGGGGTCGCACAGCCGCCCGCGCCCAGCGCCAGCATCAGTCCGCCGGCCGCCACCCAGCCCGCCGCTCGCGATCGCCGCATTCGCCGTCTCCTCCCCGGTTCGGTGAGTCCGCCTATTCGGTGAGTTCGCCTAGATGAGCGCCGATTCCAGCACGATGCCGCGGTCCACCACGCGCGCCGCCCGCCCCAGCAGCGCGGCGAGGGCCGGATCCACCTCCGGGGCCTCGGCGAGCTGCCGCAGCACGTCGATGAGCCGCCGCATGGCGCGGATGAGATCGCCCTCGTGTCCCCCGAACGACTCCTCCACGATGGCGGCCCAGTCATCCTCGCCCGACGCCCATCGGAACACCGAGGGCATGAACCCCGTCGAGATCGTGACCGGCAGGGGCAGCTGATGGATGCGCTGGGCCTCGTGCACTCGTCGCGCCACCGCGTCCAGCTGGTCCAGCTTGCGCTTGAGCTTGGGGCGCTTGCGCAGGAAGTGGCGCGCCACCGCGCTGTCGCCCGAGCGCGACTCCTCGATGAGACAGGACGTGAGCGCCGCCGCTTCCGCGAGGGTGGTCTCGGCGAGGATGCCGCGGTCCACCATCTCCGCCACGAGGAGCTCGTTGTCGTGGCGCAGGGTGGCGATGAGCTGCCCCTTGGCGAGGAGCTTGCCGTCCTGCGCCGCCCCGAAGTGCTCGAGCACCTCGACCACGCGCAGGAACTCGGTCCAGTAGGCGTTGCGCAGGGCCTCCAGGGTCTCCCGCTTGTGGGCGAGCCGGCTCTCGAGCTTCTCCAGACCCTTCCACGTGTGATCGCAGCGCGGCTGCGATCCCCACGGGCAGCGGTGGCATTCGATCGCGGTGAGCGCGCCCTCCGGGCCTTCCGTGCGCTCGCGCTCGGCCAGCTCGCCGGCGGTGACCCGCGCGAGCTGGGCCTTGAGCGCCTGGGTGCGGTGCTCCCAGTCCCGCGGAATGGGCAGGGGCGGCGTGGCCCAGAACACGCGCTTGATGTGGCCGGCCTTCACGTTGACCACTTCCCCGTGGGGCAGGAGCACGCTGGCGATGACCTTGTGGCGGCGCGGGTCGGTGCGGAGGAGGAGCCCGAGGGACTGCCCGCCCCGCCGCCGCGCCACCACGAACCGCCCTGGCTCGGCTTCCGCGACGGTGCGAGCGGCGCGCCGCCCACCGCGCCCCAGCGCGGCGCGCGCGTTCTCCACCTCGGCGCGGAGCGTGCGGTAGCGGCCGATGCGGTCGAAGTCGCCGCACGGCGCCCGGAAGCCGCGCGCATCCTCCACCGCCATCTCCAGCTCGGCCACCTCCGACTCGAGCCCGCGGATGCGGCGCAGGTTCTGGTACTGGCCGAACGAGGACTCCACGGTGCGCCGGATGGCGGCCATGTCGTTGCCGCTCCCGAGGAGCAGCGCCACCGACCCGTAGCCCAGCTTGAACTGGCTCACCACCGGCTCGGGCGCGCCGTCCACGACCCGGCGGATGTCGTCCACGCCGTCGCGGACGTCCAGGGCGATCACGCACTTGCCCTCGGGATCGATGCCGCGCCGGCCGGCACGGCCCGCCATCTGGGTCAGCTCGTTGTGGGTCAGGCTGCGAAAGCCGCGATCGGTCCGCTTGGTGAGCGACTGGAGCACCACGCTGCGCGCCGGCATGTGGATGCCGAGGGACATGGTCTCGGTGGCGAACACCACCTTGCAGTGCCCGCGCTCGAAGAGCTGCTCGATGAGGCGCTTGACGCTGGGCAGGATGCCCGCGTGGTGCAGACCGACCCCCATGCCGAGGGCCTGGAAGATGGTCTGATTCAGCGGCGACTCCGCGATGGTGGGGTTTTCCCCGATCGCATCGCGAATGGTCAGCTCGACTTCCGCCTGCTGATTCCGCGTCAGGAGGGGCTTGCCCTCGGCGAGCACCGTTTCCATGGCGCGCTCGCACCCGGCGCGGCTGAAGATGAAGTAGATGGCGGGGAGCCACCCACGCGCGTCGAGGGCGTCGAGCATGACGGTGGGATCCACGACCCGGCGCGTGTACCAGCGGCCCTTGTCGTTGTACCCGCCCTCGCGCTCCTCGCCGATCAACCGCACCGCGCCCGTGCGCACGCCGTCGTAGCCGTGGATCTCGCCCGAGAGGTCGGCGACCAGGTAGGACAGCGGCACCGGGCGATGCGGGTGGGTGATGGCCACGATGGGCCGGTGGACGAGGCCGACCCAGTCGGCGATCTCGTTGACGTTGGCCACAGTGGCGGACAGCGCGACCAGGGCCGCGTCCCGCGGCGCGTTCACGATGATCTCCTCCCACACCGTCCCGCGCCCCGCGTCGCCCATGTAGTGGCACTCGTCCAGCACCACCGTCTCGAGCCCGGGCAGCCCGCTCGTGTAGAACATGTTCCTCAGGATCTCGGTGGTCATCACGAGAATGGGCGCGCGGGGATTCACCTTGACGTCCCCGGTGAGAATCCCCACCTGGTCGGCGCCGAACTGGCGACCGAAATCCGCGAACTTCTGGTTGCTGAGGGCCTTCAGCGGCGTGGTGTAGGCGAGCCGCCGGCCATGGGCCAGGGCCCGGTGGATGGCGAACTCCGCCACCAGGGTCTTCCCCGCCCCGGTCGGCGCGGAGACGATCACCGAGCTGCCCTTGTCGATGGCCTGGACGGCACGGAGCTGGAAGTCGTCCAGCGGGAACGGATACCGCGCCAGGAACGATTCGAGCAAGTCTTTCGTGGAGATGGGGCGCCCCCTCGTGGATGCGATTCCACGTTATCATACGACCCGCATGCGCCTCACCGGCAAGATCGCCCTGATCACCAACGTGAGCCACTTCATGGGCCCGGCCATCACCGAGGAGTTCGCGCGCGAGGGGGCTACCCTGGCCCTTCATGACCGCGATCCCCGAGCCGCCGCGCCCCTGGTCGCGCTGGCCGAGGGCCATGGGCGCGCCACCCTGCCCCTGGGGGGCGATCTGGCCGCGCCGGGCGCCGCCGACGCGGCGGTGGCGGCGGTGGTGGAGCGCTTCGGCCGCCTCGACGTGCTGGTGAACAACAGCGCGCACCCCCCCACGGGGAGCGCGGTGGAGGATGTGAGCGACGCGGCGTGGCGGGAGATGATGACGCGGCTCCTGGACGAGCCCTTCTTCTGCCTCCGCGCCGCCCTGCGCGTGATGCGGCCGGCGGGGCGCGGCAAGATCGTGAACATGTCGTCGGCCGCGGGCATCCCCGGCCTCGCCCGCTACGCCGCCTACTCCGCGGCCCGCGCCGGCGTGAATGGGCTCACGCGGGCGGTGGGCCGCGAGGTGGCGCGCGACGGCGTGCAGGTCAACGCCATCGCGCAGAACTACGTGGAGAATCCCACCTACTTCCCGCCCGCGCTCCTGGCCGACGAGGAAGCGGTGGCCCGCATGGTGCGCAATGTCCCGGCGGGGCGGCTCGCGCGCGGCGAGGAGTCCGCGCGGCTGGCCGTCTACCTCGCCTCGGAGGACGCCGACTTCTTCGTGGGTCAGGTAGTCCCGTTCGCGGGGGGCTGGGTCACCTAGCCCGCCCCGGGGGGCGACGCGCTGGACTCGCAGTATCATGGACGCCATGCCCGTCTACCACGTCGGGATCACCGCCGCGGACGACTACCTCGCGCGGCGCGCCGCGCACCGGCCGCAGCATCTCGAGCGCATCGCGGGCCTGCGCGCGCAGGGCGCGGTGGTCGGGGGCGGGCCCGCGCCCGACGGCAAGTCCGCCGACCTCTTCTATCGCGCGCCGGATCTCGAGGCGGTGACCCGGCTCGTCGAGGAGGATCCCTACTGGAAGGGCGGGGTGTGGACGGCGTACCGCCCCGAGGCGTTCTCGCAGTTCCTGGAGCCCTGGCGGCTGCCCGACCTCAGCACCGACGGCTCGCGCCTGACCATGCTGGTGGAGGGCGAGACCCCCGACATCGAGATGGCCACCTTCGCCCTCATCGAGGAGCGGGGCGCCGGCCGCCTTGCCTTCGGCGGATTCTTCCCGGGCGGCCGCACGCTGGCGCTGGTGAACTCGCGCGATCCCGCCGAGGCGGTGGAGCGGCTCGCCACCTCCGGCTTCTGGACCGCGGGCACGCTGCGCGCGCGCCCGTTCCTGCACGTGCTCTGAGTGCGGCGGCGCCGGTGTAGCCCGGGCGGGACCATGCCGCCCTCGCCCGTCCCCGGCCTCCCGCCCGGCGCCTTCCAGCGTCTCGACGAGGGCCCGGACGCCGAGTTCTACGCCGCGCCCCGCTTCGTCACCCACATCGACGACGGCGCCATCGCCGCGGTGACCGCCCTCTACCGCGAGCACTTCCCGCCGGGCGGCGCAGTCCTCGACCTCATGTCCAGCTGGGTCAGCCACCTACCGGCCGAGGCGCGCTATCAGAAAGTCGTCGGGCTCGGGATGAACGCCGAGGAGCTCCGGGCCAATCCGCGCCTGGACGCCTGGGTGGTCCACGACCTGAACGCCCAGCCGCGTCTCCCGTTCGCCGACGGCGCGTTCGACGCGGCGGGCTGCTGCGTGTCCATCGACTATCTGGTCCGGCCGGTGGAGGTGCTGCGCGACCTCGGCCGGGTGCTGCGTCCCGGCGCGCCCCTCGTCATCACGTTCTCGAACCGGCGCTTCCCCACCAAGGTCATCGCGCTCTGGGAATCGCTCGACGATGACGGCCGCGCCGCGCTGGTGACCCATTACCTGCGCGCGGCCGCCGCGTGGACGGCGCCCCTGGCGCTGGACCGCAGCCCCGCCGCCGGCGACCCGCTCTTCGCGGTGGTCGCGCGCCGCGCCGCGGCCGTGGAGTAAGATGGCCGCCGCATGAGGCTCGCTCCCGACCTGGTCCTGGTGGACGGGCGCTTCGAGGCCGCCCGCGCCGTCGAGATCGCGGACGGCCGCATCACCGGCGTCGCGCCCTTTCCGCCGCCCTGGGGCGACGCCGCCTTCGCCGACGATCTGGTGCGGCTGCCCGGCCGCGCCCTCCTCCCCGGCACCGTCAACGCGCACTGCCACACCTTCCAGTCGCTCCTGCGCGGCTACGGCGACGACCTGGACTTCATGGCCTGGCGCGATCGCGTGCTCTACCCGTTCTCCACGCGCCTCGACCGCGAGGGCATCTACCTCGGGGCCGCCTTCGCGTTCGCGGAGATGCTCATCCACGGCGCCACCACCTGCGTGGACTTCTTCTATCTCCAGGATGCCGGCAACGACAACGCTCGCGCGGTCATCCGCGCCGCCCGCGACACCGGCATCCGGCTCGTGCTCGCGCGCACCCTGTACGACTGGGACGGCGCCCCCGCGCGCTACCGCGAGACACCCGCGGACGCGGCGCGGCGGACGCGCGAGCTCATCGCCGAGCACGCCGGCGATCCCACGGTGACGGTGCAGCCGGCGCCGCACAGCCCGCACGGCGCCTCGCCCGCCATGATCCGCGCGGGCTGGGAGGTCGCGGAGGGCGCGAACACGCCCTTTCACATCCACGTGGCGGAAGGGCAGTACGAGGGGCAGCGCACCCTCGCCGAGCACGGGGCCACTCCCGTACGTCATCTCGACGCGCTTGGGGTTCTCGGCCCCCGCATGATCGGGGTGCACTGCGTGTGGCTCGACGATGCCGAGATCGCCCTGATGGCCGAGCGGGGCGCCGGCCTGGCCTACTGCCCCTCGTCGAACATGGCCCTGGGCGACGGCATCACCCGCATCACGGAGATGCGCGAGCGCGGCGTCCGCATCGGGCTCGGGACGGATGGCGGCTGCACCAACAATCGCCTGAGCGTGTTCGAGGAGATGCGGATGGCGTCGCTGCTCCAGAAGGTGCGCCACCTCGACGGCACGCGCCTGCCCGCGGAGGAGTCCTTCGCGATGGGGACCCGCACGGGCGCCGCGCTGCTGGGTCTTCCCGCCGGTGAGATCGCGCCGGGTCGCCTCGCCGACCTGGTGGCGGTGGACCTCGGTCACCCGTCACTGCACCCCCCGGCCAATCTCCTCAAGAGCGTGGTGTACGCCATGTCGCATCAAGCGGTCACGGACGTCTGGGTGCACGGGCGCCATGTGGTGCGCGGCCAGCGCCTGACCACCCTCGACCAGGCGGATCTGCTCGCGCGTGTGCGCGCCCTCACGCGCGACTGGCGGGTGGCGTGACGACGGGGCGGCCCCGCGTGGGCGTGATCCCGTACCTCAACTGCGAGCCGTTCTTCACCCATCTCTCCGGCTTCCCCACCGTCGCCATGCCGCCGCGCCAGCTCGGCGAGGCGGTCGAGCGCGGAGAGGCGGACACCGCGCCGCTGTCGCTGGCAGACTTCCTGCGCCTTGAGTCGCAGCTGGAAGGCCTGCCCTTCGGCATCGCCACCACCGGGCCCGCCCGCAGCGTCTTCCTTTTCTCGGACCGCGGCCCCGCCGAGCTCGACGGAAAAGTGGTGGGCGTCACGACGGAGACGGCCACGTCGGTGGAGATCCTGCGGATCCTCCTCGCCCAGCGCTACCGGGTGACGCCCCGGACGTGGACCACGCCCGGCCCGGCGTGCGACGCGATCCTGCTCATCGGGGACGCAGCCATCCGCGAGATCACCGCGCCGCGGCGCTTCGCCGATGCCGTGGATCTGGGAAGCGAGTGGACGGAGTGGACGGGCCTGCCTTGCGTGTTCGCGCGCTGGGGGATCCGCACCGCGGTGCCGCCCGCCGAGCGCGCCGCCTTCGCGCGCGCGCTCGACGCCTCGCTCACGAAGGGGCTGGCTGATCTGCCCGCGATCGCGGCGCGCCGCCGCGACACGGGATGGAGCGAGGCCGAGGTGATCACCTACCTCGCCGCCTTCGCCTACCGCTTCGGGCCCGCCGAGGAGCGGGCCATCGACGAGTTCCGCCGCCGCCGGGCCCTCCTCCCGCCGCGGTCCGCCTAGATCGGGGCGCCACCTCGTCGAAGGCGGCGGGGAAGGGACGCGTCGGGGACATCGTCGCGCGTGCGGGTCATGTCAGGCGCCCGGGGGGCGCAGGAGACGCAGGGTCTCCTCGTGGAGACGGCCGTTGGTCGCGACCACGCTGCCGTCGTAGATGTCGGGGCGGCCGGAGAAGTCGGTGAGGCGGCCGCCCGCCTCCTCGATGAGGATCTTCATCGGCGCCACGTCCCAGGGCTTGAGATCCATCTCGACGTAGATCTCCCCCTTGCCCTCCGCCACCACGCAGTAGCCGTAGTAGTCGCCGAAGCCGCGCGTGCGCGACGTCGCGTCGATCAGGCGGACGAAGCCCGGCCAGTAGGGGGTGGGACGGAGGAGCCCCAGGCTCGAGTGGATGAGGAAGGCATCGCTCAGCGTCGCGCACTCCGAGACGCGGAGGCGCTGCCCGTTGGCGTAGGCGCCCTCGCCCTTGCGCGCCCAGAAGAGCTCGCCGCTGGCCGGATTGTGCACCACTCCCGTGGTGATCTCGCCCTCCTCCTCCAGGGCGATCAGCACCGCCCAGATGGGGAGATGACGCACGAAGTTCTTGGTGCCGTCGATGGGATCGATGATCCAGCGGCGGTCGGTGGGGCCGGTCTGCCCGAACTCCTCGCCGAGGAATCCCACATCGGGGAAGGCCCGGCGCAGGATCGCGGTGATGGTCTGCTCCGCCTCGCGGTCGGCCTGGGTCACCGGGGTCTGATCGGGCTTGATGGTGATCTCGAAGCCGCCGCGATAGTAGCGCATGGCCACCTCGCCGGCGGCGCGCGCGGCCTCCACGGCGGCGGCGACGGTCGGGTGCCGGGGGGTGGCTACTCCCATTCGCCCCGCTCCTCGAGCACCGACTTGAACGCGGCGAGCCCCTCCACCACGATGGGCATGCCGCCGTAAGTTACCTGCTGGAAGATCACCTCGGCCACCTCCTGCCGGGTAGCGCCGACGTTGAGCGCCGCGTGTATGTGCGCGTGCAGCTCGTTGTGGCGATTCAGGACGGTGAGCGAGGCCACCGCGCAGAGCTCGCGCTGCTTCTGGGAGATGACCTCGCGGCTGTAGAGCTTGCCGGTGAAGAACATCGAGAGCTCCCGCGCGAGGTCACGGTCGAACTTTCGCCACAGATCGAAGCCCACGCCGCCCTTGATGGAGTGGAAGAGCATCTGCGCGGTCTTCCGCGTCGTCTCCTTGAGCGCCTCGTCCATACGCCTCCCCTTTTTGGCTGGACTCTCTTGCCCTTATCCGTCAGACTCCGCAATCGGTACCCATGACGCAGCCCCTGTGCCCCCGCTGCCGCAGCGAGGAAACCGAGCGCGTCCCGCGCGAGGGGTTCCTCGAGCGGCTGGCCAGCCTCGTCTACGTCTATCCCTTCCGCTGCCGGACCTGTCTCCGCCGCTTCCGCGCGGTGCAGTGGGGCCAGCGCTACGTGCGCTCCCGCCGCGAGCGACGGCGGGAGGAGCGGCATGCGGTGGACCTCGGGACCACGCTCTGGCTCGAGGCGAGCGGAGAATCCGGCCCGCCCGCGCGCGTGCGCGACATCTCGACCACCGGCCTCGCCCTCGAGACGCAGGCCGAGCTCCAACCGGGGCAGCACTTCGAGCTGGACCTCCAGGCCGGCACCGGTGAGCGGCCCATCCGCGTGGAGGTGGCGGTGGTACGCACGGTGCAGTCCGGCCGGGTCGGTCTGCAGTTCGTGGGCGTCAAGGGCGAGAGCGACGAGCGCCTGCGCAAGTTCCTCTCCGGCCGGGAGGGCCACGCGCCCGCCGAGCCGACCGCGTGAACCCGCTCGCCTGCCCGAAGTGCGGAAGCACTCTGGTGGGCCGTACGCATCGCCAGGGCCTCCTCGAGCGCCTCGTCAGTCTCGGCTACCTCTACCCCTTCCGCTGCCAGGTGTGTCAGCGCCGCTTTCGCCGGTTCCGATGGCGCGAGCGCTACGTGCGGGTCACCCTCGAGCGGCGCGATCTCGATCGCGTGCCCACCCGGATCCCCGTGACATTTCACTGGCGGGACGGCGGACACGGCACGGGGATCGTCCGCGACCTGTCGCCCGCGGGCTGCGCGGTGGAGACCGACGCGCCGACGCCGGTGGGCACCCTGCTCCTGCTCCAGCTCGCCCCCGAGGGTGAGCCGCCTGTCGACGTGGACGTGGGCGAGGTGCGCTCGCGCCAGGCGCGGCGGATCGGCGTGCGCTTCGTGCGGATCGCTCCGGCGCACCAGGAGCGGCTGCGCGGCCTCGTCCAGCGGCTCATCCACGCCCAGCCGGGCTGAACCCCGCTCCGTCCCCGTCGTCACGCGGGGATCTTCTGCAGCAGGCGCGCCAGCGCGTCCGGCGCCGACAGCATGGGATCGTGCGCGGTCGGCATGTCCACGGGCGCGACGCCCAGTCGCGCCGCATAGCCGGCGGCCCGCGCGGGCAGCACCGCGAGGTCGCCGAGACAGCGGACGTAGGTGCGCGGCACGGACAGCCGGTAGAACACGGAAAGATCCACCGGCTCCACGAACGGCCGGAGCGGCTGGGGCGTGAGGAGCGACAGGGCCCGTGCCACCACCGGCGAATGGCGCGGGAGATCACCCATCCATCGCGCCCAT
The DNA here is from genome assembly GCA_035281625.1 of Candidatus Methylomirabilota bacterium. GTDB lineage: Bacteria > Methylomirabilota > Methylomirabilia > Rokubacteriales > CSP1-6 > DASRWT01. The sequence continues at coordinate 3,526 of DATEDO010000083.1, read as the reverse complement.
GCGGTCTCTGCGGGATAGAGAAAGGTGCCGTCGCCGCGCGCGGCGGCGAGCCCCCGCGTGAGCGCGCGCGCCGCGGGCGTGAGGTGCACGCGCTCCAACGTCTCGCCGCTCGGCAGCACCACCGCGGCCAGGAAGACGAGATGTGCCACGCGCGCGGGCGCCAGCTCGGCCGCCTTCGGGATGACGATGCCGCCCATCGAGTGGCCCACCACGATGCCGCGGGCGATGCCCTCCCGCGCCATCAGGTCGGCGACGGCGCGGCCGTACGAATTCGCGCTCGCGTCGCGCGCCTCCGCGGCGCGTCGCCCGTGGCCGGGCAGATCCAGCATCGCCACGCGGTGGCCGGCGCTCCGCAGGCGGGCGGCCACGTCGTCCCAGCACCACGCGCCGTGACTGGCGCCGTGCACGAGCACGAATTCCTTGGACATCGTCGTCAAAGCCGATCGGTCGGGTTTGGGGTTGACGGGACGGGGCCGGCCTTCTAGGTTGGGAGAACCATAGCACGATCTCCCATCACGAGGAGCCGCCCATGACCACCACCATCCAGCCCTACTGCGCCCCCAGCGTCTTCAACCCGCCCACCTACACGCAGGCGGTGAAGGTCACGGGGGCCCAGACCATCCTCTTCATCGCCGGGCAGGTCGCGTACGACGCGCAGGGCAAGCCCGCCCATCGCGGTGACTTCGCCGCGCAGGCGCGCGCCGTGTTCCAGGCGCTCAAGGCCCAGGTGGAGGCCGGCGGCGGCACGCTCGCCAACGTGGTCAAGATCAACACGTATCTCACCGACATCCGGCACCGAACCGAATTGGTTCCTATCCGGGAGGAGTTCTTCGGCAAGAAGACCCTGGCGTCGACGCTCGTCGCCGTCGCCGCGCTCGCCCAGCCGGAATGGCTGATCGAGGTCGAGGCGGTGGCGGTGATCTAGCGCGTGGGCGAGCTGAACCCGTTCATCTTCCGCGCCTACGACGTCCGCGGCAAGGTCGGCATCGACATCGTCCCGGAGGTGTTCGAGCCCATCGGGCGCGCGTACGGCACGCTCGTGCGCGCGCGCGGCGGCCGCACCGTGGCCCTGGGCATGGACAACCGTCTCTCGTCGTCCCCCTTGAAGGAGGCGTTCGCGGCGGGCGTGCTCGCCGCCGGGGTGGACGTCGTGGACATCGGGGTGAATCACACCCCGCTCATGTACTTCGCGGTCGCCCACTGGGGGCTCGACGGCGGGGCCACCGTCACCGGGAGCCACAACCCGGTCAGCGACAACGGCGTGAAGATGGTGCACGCGGGCGCCGCGCCCCTCACCGAGGAGGAGATCCAGGGCCTGCTCGCCACCATCCGCGCCGGGGCCTTCGCCTCGGGCCGTGGCCGCCGCACGCGCCGGGCTCCCGCGGAGGACTACTTCACCGCCATCACCCAGCGTGTGCGGCTGGCGCGGCCGCTCCGCGTGGTGGTGGACGCGGGCAACGGCGTGGCCGGACGCTTCGCCCCGGAGCTGCTCCGGCGCCTGGGCTGCACGGTGACCGAGCTCTTCTGCGAGTCCGACGGAAGCTTCCCCAACCATCTGCCCGACCCCGAGATGGAGGAGAACGTTCGCGATCTCGTGGACAAGGTGCGCGAGACCGCTGCGGACGTGGGCATCGCCTACGACGGCGACGCGGACCGCGTGGGCGTCATCGACGAGCGGGGCGGACGCCACGAGGCCGATCTCATCCTCGCCCTCCTCGCCCGCGATCTCCTCACCCGGCATCCCGGCGCGCGGGTCGTCTTCGACGTGAAATCCTCCCAGGTGCTCGTGGACGACATCACCCGGCACGGCGGCACCCCCGTGATGTGGAAGACCGGCCACTCGCACCTGAAGCGCAAGATGCGCGAGGACGGGATCCTGCTGGGCGGGGAGGTGTCGGGCCACATGTTCTTCGGGGAGAACTGGTACGGGGTGGACGACGGCATCCTCGCCTCGTGCAAGTTCCTGGAGCTGGTCTCGCGCAGCGCCCAGCCGGTGTCCGCGCACTTCGCCACCCTGCCCCACCTGGTGGCGACCCCGGAGCTCAAGGCGCCCTGCCCCGACGACAAGAAGTTCGCGCTCGTGGACGAGCTCGCCGAGCAGTTCCGAGCGCGCTATCAGACAATCGAGATCGACGGGGTGCGGATCCTCTTCCCCGACGGCTGGGGCCTGGTGCGCGCGTCGAACACCAATCCCTACCTGACCCTCCGCTTCGAGGCGCGCTCCCGCCCGTCCCTGGACGCCATGATGGGAGAGGTCTACGCGGCGCTGCGCCGCTACGACTACGTGACGCTGCCCGCCTGAGGGCCCCGCTCAGCGCATGTTGCCGGTGTGGCCGAGGGAGTAGCGACCGGGCTGCGGCCACACGGTGAGCCCGTGCGGCTCCTTCCCCCCCTTGAGGGTCTTGACCTCGCCGGACGTGGTGTCGATGACGTACACCACGTCGTCGTACCGGCCCGAAATCCAGAGCTGCTTGCCGTCGGCGCTGACATTGCCCATGTCCGGACTGCCGCCGCCCGGGATCATCCAGGTGGCCTCTACCTTGCGGGTCGCGAAGTCGAGCACGGCGATCGAGCCCTTGCCGCGCGGAGGGCCGTACACGCGGGCGGTCCCGCGATTGATGACGTAGAGCTTCTTGCCGTCGCGGCTCGGATACAGGCCGTGGGCGCCGACCCCCGTGGGCACGAAGCCCACCTCCTTGAACGAGTCGCCGTCCACGACGAACACGCCGCCCGACTGAAGCTCCGCCACGAAGAAGGTCTTCCCGTCGGGCGCGGCGCGCACGTCCTGGGGCATGCGCCCCTTGGAGAGCCGGAGATAGCCCAGCACCTTGCGATTCACGAGGTCGATCTTGACGAGGCTGCCCTGGTACTCGCAGGTGAAGATCACGAAGCGCCCGTCGATGGCGAAGTCAGCGTGGTTGATGCCCGCGCAGTCGGGCGTGGCCAGGGACCAGGACAGGGCCATGGTCTGGGGATCGCGGAAGTCGAGCCGCTTGAGCGCTTCCGCCACCACCACCGCGAACTTGCCGTCGGGGGTGAAGTACATGTTGTAGGGATCCTCCACCGCGATGGCCTTGCCCGGCTTACCGGTGGTGGGATCGATCGGCGTGAGGCTGCCGTCGGTGCGTCCCTCGGCGTTGTTGGTGACCCAGAGGGTCTTCAGATCCCAGGAGGGCACGACGTGCTGCGGATTGATCCCCACCTTGAAGCGGTCCACGACCTTCAGCGTGGCCGGGTCGTACACCCACACGTCGTTCGCCGAGCGGTTCGGGACGTAGACGCGGGGCAGCGCGCTCGCCACCGCGGGGCTCATCTGGCCGGCGCGCGTCTCGCTGTAGAGGTTGGTGGGATCCACCACCGGGGGCATGCCCGGGACGGTGTCCACGCGCGCGGGCGCGGCGCCCTGCGCGGCGAGCGCGGCAGGGACCGCGAGCAGGGCCAGGAGCAGCACGACACGGAGCAGGGACACGGAGGCCTCCTCTTGCCGCCGGCCGTCGGCTAGCGGCGCCCCAGGGATTTCTTCACG
>DATEDO010000082.1:0-24507 GCA_035281625.1 Candidatus Methylomirabilota bacterium | reverse complement strand
CGGCGGGCCTGGCGCTCGCCGCCCTGGCGGCCGTGTGGCCCGCGGCCACGCGGTACGGCTGGGCGGTGCAGAATATCGAGGCCATGCAGGTGCGGCTCGGACGCTGGGTGGCCGTCAACACCCCGGTGGACGCCCGCCTGGCGCTCAACGACGTGGGCGCCATCGGCTATCTCTCGCGCCGCGAGGTCATCGACCTGATGGGCCTCGTCACGCCCGCCATCACTCCCTATCGGCGCGACGGGGAGGCGGGCGTGCTCCGTTATCTCGAGCGCGCCTGCCCGGACTACGTGATCGTGTTCCCCGCCTGGTTCCCCACCCTCGCGGCGATGCGCGAGCGATTCACGCCGGTGGAGCGGGTGCGGTTGGCGCACAATACGGTATCGGGCGCGGAGGAGATGGTGGTCTACGAGACGGAGTGGAGCCGCGGGCATCCCGCCCCCCGCCCCTGCGAGGGCGGCGGATGAGCCGGCGCGGCTGGTGATCCTGAGCCCCCGATGGCCCGTCCGTGCTACCTTTGAGGGCCATGAGCGGGGAGGCGAGGCCGTGAAGGGGTGGACGCTGGGCGCCGCGCTGGCGCTGCTGGGGCTGGCCGCCCCGGAGGCGAGCGCGCAGATCTATCGCTGGACCGACGACCAGGGCCGCGTCAACTACAGCCAGGGCGTCGACAGCATTCCCGAGCGGTTTCGCTCGGGGGCCCAGTTCCTGAGCGCCCCCCCGACCGCGCCGGCCCCCGCGGTGACCGCGCCGGGCGTCCGGCCGATCCCGGCCGCCGGCGGCGCCGCCCAGATCCGCTTCACGCCCGGCCAGCCCATCCTGGTGAACGCCCGGATCAACGACTCGGGCAGCGTGCGCCTGCTCCTCGACACCGGCGCCTCGGTGACGACCATCAGCCCGCGCGTGCTGGCGCAGCTCGGGGTGTCGAGCCGCGAGGCCCTGCGGGGCTCGATCCGGGGCGTCACCGGCACCGCCGACGCGCTCTTCGTCATGGTCAACTCCATCGACGTCAACGGCGCCAAGGCCGGTCCCATCCGCGTCGTGGCCCACAACGTGGAGCTGGGACAGGGCGAGGGCCTGCTCGGCCGCGACTACCTCGATCGCTTCATCGTCAATATCGACAACCAGGTCGGCATCGTCACGCTCACGCCGCGGTAGCCGGCCGCGGCGGCCGAGATCGCATGGACTACAAGGACACGCTGAACCTTCCCAGGACGTCTTTCCCCATGAAGGCCAATCTGTCCTCGCTCGAGCCCGAGATGCTCGAGCGCTGGAAGGGGATGGACATCTACGGGAAGATCCGCAAGGCGGCCGCCGCCCGCCCGCTGTGGATCTTCCACGACGGCCCGCCCTACGCCAACGGGCACATCCACATGGGCACCGCGCTGAACAAGATCCTCAAGGATCTCGCGGTGAAGACCCACAACATGCTGGGGTTCAACGCCATGTTCGTGCCCGGGTGGGACTGCCACGGGCTGCCCATCGAGCACGGCGTGGACAAGGCCCTGGGTCTGGACAATGCCTCGGGCGTGGACGTGCGCCAGGCCATGGACCCGGTGGAGAAGATCCGCCGCTGCCGCGAGTACGCCCTCAACTTCCTCGATATCCAGCGAGAGGAGTTCAAGCGCCTGGGCGTGTTCGCGGACTGGGACAACCGCTACGCCACGCTCGATCCCGAGTACGAGGCGGTGATCGTTCGCGAGTTCGGCCGCTTCGTGGGGCAGGGGGCGGTCTACAAGGGCCTCAAGCCCGTGCACTGGTGCATGCACTGCAAGACCGCGCTGGCCCAGGCCGAGGTCGAGTACGAGGACGAGACCTCGCCCACGGTGTACGTGAAGTTCCCCGTGGCGACCCCGAGCCCGGCGCTCGCCGCCGCGCTCGGGGGCCGCCAGGCCTCGCTCGTCATCTGGACCACGACGCCGTGGACCTTGCCCGCCAACCTCGCCATCGCCGTGCATCCCACGGAGACGTATACCGCCCTCGAGGTGGACGGCGAGTGGCTGATCGTGGCGCGGCCCCTCGCGGTCGCGGTGGCGAATCTGCCCGGCGTGGCCGGCCGGGCGCGGCCCACCAGCCTGGCGCTGCCGGGCTCGGCGCTCGTGGGGACCCAGGCCCGCCACGCGTGGATCGCGCGCGACTCCGTGGTGATCGGGGAGGACTTCGTGGCGATGGACGCCGGGACCGGGCTGGTCCACATCGCGCCCGGGCACGGCGAGGAGGACTACGAGGCGGGGCGGCGGGCGGGCCTGCGGATCTACAACCCGGTGGACGACGACGGCAGGTTCATCGCCGAGGTGGAGCACTTCGCCGGCCAGACGGTGTGGGAGGCGAATCCCAGGATCATCGCCCTGCTGCGCGAGCGCGGCGGCCTGCTCGCCGAGATGCCGGTCAGCCACACCTACCCGCACTGCTGGCGGTGCAAGAACCCCACGCTGTTCCGGGCCACCGAGCAGTGGTTCCTGTCGCTCGACAAGACGGGCCTGCGCCAGAAGGCGCTCGACGCCATCCGTAACGAGGTGCGCTGGATCCCCGAGTGGGGGGAGTCGCGCATCTACAACATGGTGGCGCACCGGCCCGACTGGGTGCTGTCGCGCCAGCGCGTGTGGGGCGTGCCCATCGTCGCGTTCTATTGCAAGCAGTGCGGCGGGCTGCTCCTGGAGGAGCGCGTCGCCGAGCACGTGGCGGGCATCTTCCGCGCCGGGCGCGGCATCGAGGAGTGGTATCTCCGCCCGGAGCACGAGCTGCTGCCGCCGGGGACGCGCTGCGCCGCCTGCGGGGCGGAGGCCTTCCGTCGCGAGACGGACATCCTGGACGTGTGGGTGGACTCGGGCTGCAGCCACGCCGCCGTGCTGGAGGCGCGCCCGGACCTGCGCTGGCCCGCCGATCTCTATCTCGAGGGCTCGGATCAGCATCGCGGATGGTTCCACTCCTCGCTGCTGGAGGCGATCGGCACCCGCGGCGCGCCGCCGTACAAGACCGTGCTCACCCACGGCTTCCTCGTGGACGGCGACGGGCGGAAGATGTCGAAGTCGCTGGGGAACTACCTGACGCAGGAGCAGCTCCTTCCCAAGTACGGGGCGGAGGTGCTGCGGCTCTGGGTGGCCGCCGAGGACTACACGGAGGACATCCGTCTCTCCGAGGAGATCCTGCGGCACCTCGCGGACGCCTATCGGCGCATCCGCAATACCTGGCGCTTCCTGCTCGGCACCCTCGCCGACTTCGATCCCGACCGCGACCGCGTCTCCTATGACCAGCTGGACGAGCTGGACCGCTGGGCGCTCCTGCGCCTGGGCGAGCTGATCACGCGCGTGCGGCGCGCCTACGAGGAATATCAGTTCCACGTGGTGTTCCACTCGACGCACAACTTCTGCGCGGTGGACCTCTCCGCGCTGTACCTCGACATCATCAAGGACCGGCTCTACGCCTCGGCGCCCGACGATCCACGCCGCCGCGCCGCCCAGACGGTCTGCTTCGAGATGTTGACCGCCCTCACGCGTCTGCTCGCCCCCGTGCTCAGCTTCACCGCCGAGGAGGTGTGGGGCCACATCCCCGGCGCGGGGAAGCCCGAGAGCGTGCATCTCACCACGTTCCCCGAGGAGCGCGGGGAGTGGGCCAACGAGCGGCTGGCCGCCGAGTGGGACCGCCTGCTGGAGGTCCGCGGCGAGGTGTCGCGCGCCCTCGAGGCCGCGCGCAAGGCGGGCAAGATCGGCAAGGGCATCGACGCGGTGGTGTTCGTGACGAGCGCGCCCGAGGAGCAGTGGCGTCCCCTCCTCGGCGCCAAGGGCGAGACGCTTCTCGCCACGGTGTTCAACGTCTCCGCGGTGCGTCTGGCCGGCGCTCCCCCGGCCGGCGACGCCACCGTCTACGAGAGCGCCGACATCCCCGGCTTCGCCGTCGCGGTGGTGCCCGCCAAGGCGCTGGGGTGGAAGAAGTGCGAGCGTTGCTGGCTGTGGACGCCGCGAGTGGGCGAGGACGCCGAGCATCCCACCCTCTGCGAGCGCTGCGCCCCGGTGGTCCGAAGCCTCCGCTAGATGCGGCTGATCGTGCCGTTGGCCGCGATCATCCTGGTCGCGGATCAGCTCACCAAGTGGTGGGCGCTCGAGGGGCTGCGGTTCGGCGCGCCCGTGCCCATCATCGACGGCTTCTTCTCGCTGACCCTGGTGATGAATCCGGGGCTCGCCTTCGGCATGCTGGGCGGGATACCGGAATCCCTCCGGTGGATGGTGGGCCTCCTCTCCATCGGGGCGGTGGTGGTGCTGGCCCTCCTCGCCGCGCGCCTGCTCGTGGGCGGGGGCGTGTGGACTCGCCTCGCCCTCGGTCTCATCTTCGGCGGCGCCGCCGGCAATCTCATCGACCGCGTGCGCTTCGGCGCGGTGGTGGACTTTCTGGACTTCTACTACCGCGGCTACCACTGGCCCGCCTTCAACGTCGCCGACTCCGCCATCACGGTGGGCGTCACCGTGCTCGCCATCCGGATGCTGATGGACGCCCCCGCGAAGCGCTGAGCGGCGGGCGCCTTCCGCCGCGCGCATGGGCGCCCCGCATCGTCTGAGCGCGGCCGTCGCCCCGGCGGAGGCCGGGACGCGGCTCGACCGCTGGCTCGCCGCGCGCCTGCCCGACGTCTCCCGCACGCGGCTGCAGGGCCTGGTGGCCGCCGGCCTGGTGCGCGTGGACGGCCGGCCCGCCAAGGCCGCGCTCCGGCTGCGGGAGGGCGCCCGCGTCGAGGCCGAGGTGCCTCCGCCTCCCGCGGAGACGCTGGCGCCGGAGTCGGTGGCGCTCGCGGTGGTCTTCGAGGACGCCCACGTGCTCGTGGTGGACAAGCCCGCCGGCATGGTCACGCATCCCGGGGCGGGGCGCATGACGGGCACGCTGGCCGCCGCCGCGCTCGCGCATGCGCCGGAGCTCGCCGGCGTGGGCGGGCCGCGCCGGCCCGGCATCGTGCACCGGCTCGACAAGGGCACGTCGGGCCTCATCGTGCTCGCCAAGACGCCGGCCGCCTACGAGTCGCTCACCACCCAGCTCGCCCGGCGCACCGTCAGCCGCCGCTATCTCGCCGTGGCCCACGGCCGCGTGGCCCGCGAGGAAGGCACGGTGGATGCCGCCATCGGGCGCGACCCGCGCTCCCGCGTGCGCATGGCCGTCGTACGGGACGGCAAGGGCCGCCGCTCCATCACCCGCTACCGCGTGCTGGAGCGCCTGACCGGGGCCACGCTCGTGGAGTGCCGCCTGGAAACCGGCCGCACGCATCAGATCCGTGTGCACCTGGCCTCGCTGGGCCACCCGCTCCTGGGGGACGACACCTACGGCGGCCGCCGGGCCCACGGCGGCGGTGACCCCGCGCGTGCCGCCCTCATCGTCGCTCTCGACGGTGTGGCGCTCCACGCCGCGGGCCTGGCCTTTCTCCACCCCGCCACGGGCGAGCGCATCGAGCTCACGGCGCCCATGCCGCCGCGCATCGAGCGCCTGCTGGCCCATCTGCGCGGGGCGCGCGCCGCGCGCTAGGTGTCTCCTCTCCGCGCCCGATCGGGGTGGGGCGTGTCGCTTCTTCACACCTGCCGACTCGTGGAGCCAAGGTAAGTAGCCGAAACATTTGAGGCGGGTCCGCCCATGGGCCTTGGCATTTGCCGTGCTACGATCGAACGCGTATGTCGCCCAGCGCTACCCCGTCCCTCACCGTGATCATCCTGGCTGCGGGCGATTCCAAGCGCATGCGCTCGAGCCGGCCCAAGGTGCTGCACCCCCTGTGCGGCCGGCCCCTCATCCAGTATCCCGTGGCGGTGGCGCGGGCCCTGGGCGGAAAGGTCGTCCTGGTCGTCGGGCGCGCGGGTGACCAGGTGCGCGCGGCGGTGGGCCAGGCGCCCGATCTCGCCTACGTCGAGCAGAAGGAGCGCCGCGGCACCGGACACGCCGTGCTGCAGGCGCGCGAGGCCTGCATCGGAGCCACCGGCAGCATCCTCGTGATCCCCGCGGACCAGCCGCTCATGTCCGAGGCCATGCTGCGCGCGCTGCTCGACCATCACACCGCCACCGGCGCCGCCGCGACGCTCCTCACCGCGTGCGTCGACGATCCCACCGGCTACGGCCGCGTCATTCGCGAGAACGGCGCGCCCGTCGGCATCGTGGAGCACCGCGACGCGACGGCCGCCCAGCGCGAGATTCGCGAGATCGGCACCAGCGTCTACTGCTTCGACGCGGCGACGTTCTGGGATGCGCTGGACCAGGTGACGCCGGACAACGCGCAGGGAGAGTACTACCTCACCGACGTGATCGGCATCCTGCGGCGCGCCGGCCGGCCCATCGAGGCGGTCGTGGCCGCCGATCCGCGCGAGTGCCTGGGCATCAACGATCGCAAGCAGCTCGCGGAGCTGGCCGCCATTCACCGCGGCCGCATCCTGGACCGGCTGATGGCGGACGGCGTCACGGTGCTGGACCCCGCCACCACCTACGTCGACGATACCGTCGTGATCGGTCCCGACACCGTGCTCTATCCGGGCGTGGTGCTGGAGGGCGTTACCACCATCGGCGCGGAGTGCGTGATCAGCACGGGCTGTCAGGTCGCGGGGAGCCGCCTGGGCGACCGCGTCCTCCTCAAGCCCTACTGCGTGCTCGCGGAGGCCGCGGTGGAGGAGGGCGCCCAGCTCGGGCCCTTCTGCCATCTCCGGCCGCTCTCGCAGGTGGGCGCGGGCGCCAAGATCGGCAACTTCGTCGAGCTCAAGAAGTCCAAGATCGGCCGGGGCGCGAAGGTGCCCCACCTCTCCTACGTCGGCGACGCCCAGGTGGGGGCGGGAGCCAATCTCGGGGCCGGCACCATCACCTGCAACTACGACGGCGTCAACAAGCACGAGACGGTGATCGGCGCGGAGGCGTTCATCGGGACCAATGCGAGCCTGGTCGCGCCGGTGACCATCGGCGAGGGCGCCTACGTCGCGGCGGGGTCGGTCATCACCAAGAGCGTGCCGCCGGGCGCGCTGGCCGTCGCGCGCGGCCGCCAGGAGGTGCGCGAGGGCTGGGCGGCCCGCAAGAAGGCGGCGAAGAAGAGCGGGCACAAGGAAGGGGAGTAAGCGTATGTGCGGGATCGTCGGCTATATCGGCGACAAGAGCGCGGCGGAGATCATCCTCGAGGGACTCAAGAAGCTCGAGTACCGCGGCTACGACTCCGCGGGGGTGGCGGTGCTGGGCGCGGAGGGCCTGCAGGTGCGGCGCGCCGCCGGCCGCCTCAAGGGCCTCGAGGGGCTCGTGCGCGAGCGTCCCGTGGCCGGCTCCATCGGCGTGGGCCACACGCGCTGGGCCACCCACGGCCGCCCCACCGACGAGAACGCGCATCCCCACACCGACGGCGCCGGCAATCTCGTGGTGGTCCACAACGGCATCATCGAGAACTATCTCCCCATCAAGGAGCGCCTGATCGGAGAGGGGCACGTCTTCAAGTCGGAGACCGACACCGGGGTGATCGCGCACCTGATCGAGCGCCACCTGCAGGACACGCCGCGCCTCGACGAGGCCACCCGGCGGGCCCTGCGCGAGCTGCGCGGCTCCTACGCCATCGTGGTGCTGGCCAAGAGCGCGCCCGACCGCCTCGTCGCCGCCAAGCACGGCGCGGGCAGCGTGGTGGTGGGGCTGGGCGCGAGCGAGACCTTCCTCGCCTCCGACATCCCCGCGCTCCTCGCCCACACGCGCGACATGGTCATCCTCGAGGACGAGGACGTGGCGGTGGTCACGCGCCACGGCGTGGAGGTCACCAAGCTGGACGGCGCGCCCGCCGAGCGGCGCCCCACCCGCATCCTCTGGGACCCGATCCTCGCCGAGAAGGGCGGCTACCGTCACTTCATGTTGAAGGAGATCTACGAGCAGCCCCGCGCCGCCGCCGACACCCTGCGCGGTCGCGTCTCGCCCGAGAGCGGGAGCGTGGTGCTGCCCGACATCAACCTCGATCCCGAAATAGTCTCCGGTTTGACTCGAGTCGTCCTGCTCGCCTGCGGCACCTCCTACCACGCGGCCATCGTGGGGCGCTTCCTCATGGAGCGCATCAGCGGGCTGCCCGCCGAGGTGGACGTGGCGTCGGAGTGGCGCTATCGCGATGCGCCCATCGGGCCCGAGACGCTGTTGGTGGCGCTGTCCCAGTCCGGCGAGACCGCGGACACCCTGGGCGCGGTGAAGGTGGCCCGCGCCAAGGGCGCGCCCATCGTCGGCATCACCAACGTGGTGGGCTCGGCGCTGGCGCGCGAGTCCACCGGCGTGGTCTACACGCCGGCCGGTCCCGAGATCGGCGTGGCCTCGTCCAAGACGTTCACCGCCACCATCATGGCCGCCTATCTCCTCGCCCTCTGGCTGGGGCGCCGCCGCGAGGCGCTGTCGGCGGAGGCGGGCCGCGCCCACGTGCAGGGGCTGCTCGAGCTGCCGCGCCTCATCGAGAAGACGCTCGAGCTCGACGCGCCCATGGCCACCCTGGCCCGGGAGCTCGCCCGCTACAAGGACTTCCTCTTCCTGGGGCGCGGCATCCACTATCCCATCGCGCTCGAGGGCGCGCTCAAGCTGAAGGAGCTGTCCTATCTCCACGCCGAGGGGTATCCCGCCGGCGAGATGAAGCACGGCCCCATCGCGCTGATCGACGAGGGGCTGCCGGTCATCGCGCTCGTCCCGCGGGACGGCACCTACGAGCGGATGATGGGCAATGTCTCCGAGGTGCGCGCCCGCGACGGGCGCATCGTCCTGCTCGCCCACGAGGGTGACCGCGAGGCCAAGGCCAGGGCGGACTGGGTGATCCCGGTCCCGGCGGCGAGCGAATTGCTCTCGCCGATCCTCATGGCCATCCCGCTCCAGCTTCTCGCGTATCACGTCGCCGTCCGGCTGGGGCGCGACGTGGACCAGCCGCGCAACCTCGCCAAGTCGGTGACGGTGGAGTAAGGTCGCGCTGGCGGGCGCCCGGCTCCCGCGCGTCCTCCTCGCGCTCGCGGCGCTCGGCGGGGCGGCGGCCTGCGCCGCGCCGTCCCGCATCCCCGCCGCGGGCACGATCGCCGGCCAGTGGGTGAGCACCACGGTGGACGCCCCCGTGGCCCGCGACTACCTGGAGCGCTATCTCGGCGGCGACCGCACGGACCGCGCGCTGGTCGAGGCGGTCGAGGGCGGCGGCGAGGGGCCGGTCGATCCCCACGATCGAGAAGCGCTGGGCCGGCTGGCGCGACGGCACTCCACCGACCTGGCCACGCTCTACTTCGTGGCGCGCCTCTACGAGCAGCCCGACAATCGGCGCGCCCAGGACACCTACCACGCCTACCTGCGCGGCGCTCGGCGGGGCGCCGCCGACCCCGGCTACCTGGTGGCGTTCGTGCCGGGCTACGCCTACCGCCGCGATCCCACGACCGGAGCCGACTTCGCCCGCCAGCGCGCGGTGCTGGAGGCGGCGGGGTTCCGCACGCTCCTGATCGAGACGGAGGAGCTGGCCAGCGTCGAGCACAATGCCGGTTTGGTGGCCACGCGCCTCGCCGCGCTCGCCGAGCGAGAGGAGCGCATCATCGTGGTCAGCGCGAGCAAGGGCGGACCGGAGACGGCCCTCGCGCTCGGCGAGAGCCTCGGGCCGGCGGCGGCAGGCCGCGTGAAGGCCTGGGTCAGCGTGGGCGGGCTCCTGCGCGGCAGCCCGTACGCCGATCGCTATCTCGGCTGGCCGCGGCGATGGCTCGCCGCGCTGGCGCTCGCGTGGGAGGGCTTGCCGGCAGGCCTCGTCCGCGACATGAGCACGGGTGAGCGCGCGCCCACGCTGGCGCGCCTGCGTCTGCCCCCGCATCTGGTGACGCTCCAGTACGTGGGGGCGCCACTCTCGGGCCAGGTGCCCCCGTGGAGCCGCGGCCGCTACTGCGTGCTGAGCGCGCACGGTCCCAATGACGGGCTCACGCTGCTGGCCGACGAGCTGCTGCCGGGGGGGCTCGTCGTCACCGACCTCGGCCTCGATCACTACTATCAGGATCCGGCCATCGACCTGAAGACGCTGGCGCTGCTGCACACCGTCCTCGACGCGCTCCGCCGGCGCGCGCCGCCCGCCTGACCTCCACGCCGCGTGCCCCACGCGGCTTGCCCCCGGTCGTATCGTGGGGGAAGAGGTGATGGTCATGGCCGAGCTCATCCATCAGCATTCCCTGCGGGTCACGGACAGGTGGGGCGTGACCTATGTCGCCAGCGTCTACGGACAGCCGCGCACCGACGGCACCTGGAAGGGCTGGCTGGAGTTCGAGCCGCTGGACGGCTTCCGCCCCACGCTCAGCACCGGGCAGGAGACCACCCAGCCGAGCCGCGCCACGCTCGCCTACTGGGCCACCGGGCTCGAGCCCACCTATCTGGATGGGGCGCTCGCTCGCGCGCAGGGTCGCCTCCCGTAGAGGGCCCATGCTGCGCTTCGACCATCTCCGGCTCGCCGTCAGCGATCTCGATCGCTCGCGGCGGTGGTACGTGGAGACGCTCGGCATGAGGGTGGAGTTCGAGGTGCCGGAGCGCCGTACGGTGGCGCTCCAGGACGGGGAGGGCTTCACCATCTTCCTGCAGGAAGTGGCGACCCCGGTGAGCCCCAACGGCTGCGCGCTGTGGTTCCAGGTGGCCGATGTCGACGCCGTCCACGACGAATGGTCGGCCCGCAAGGTCGCGTTCTCGCATCCCCCGCGCAAGACATACTGGGGCTACGGCGCCGAGCTCACGGATCCGGACGGCTACCTCGTCCGGCTCTGGGACGAGCGGTCCATGAAGGAGACGTGACGGCTCCGCCGCCGAGGCTCCATCGGGCCACGCCCGAGGATGTCCGCGGCATCGCGTCGGTGCAGGTCCGCGCCTGGCGCGCCGCCTACGCGGGCATCGTGCCCGCCGCCTTCCTGGACGCCCTATCGGTCGACGAGCGCGAGGCCCGCTGGCGGCGGAACCTCGCCGAGCTGGAGGCGGAGACCTGGGTGGCCGCGAGTGACGGCGAGGTGGTGGGCTGGGCCACCATCGGCGGCTGCCGGGACGCGGACGCGACGCCCGCGCTGGGCGAGCTCTGGGCCATCTACGTGAGCCCGGACAGCTGGCGCGGCGGCGTGGGGCGCGCGCTCTGGGAGCACGGGCGGGCGCGCCTGGCCAGCACCGGCTGCACGGAGGCGGTGGTATGGGTGCTGGCGGACAATGTCCCGGCGCGCCGCTTCTACGCCGCCCTCGGCTTCGCGCCGGCGCCCGACCTGACCAAGACCATCGAGATCGGCGGGGCGCCCCTGCGCGAGGTGCGCCTGCGCTGCCCGCGGCTAGGCGGCTGAGGTATCCTGGGGCCATGCGCTGCTCGCGCCGTGAAGCCCTCGCGCTGCTCGGGGCCGGCTATTCCCTGCTGGCCGGCGTCGGGCCGGCGCGCGGGCAGCCGCCGGCGGGCTGCGTGGTGCGCCCCGAGCAGACCGAGGGGCCCTTCTTCGTGGAGGAAGCGCTCGACCGCTCGGACCTGCGCGCCGATCCCTCCGACGGCACCGTCAAGCCCGGCGTGCCGCTCGAGCTGATCCTGCTGGTCTCCCGGCTCGAGGGCGGCCGCTGCGCGCCGCTGCCGGGCGCGCGCGTCGACGTGTGGCATTCCGATCATCAGGGCACCTACTCGGACGTCGGGTCTACTCGTGGCAAGAAATTCTTACGCGGGTATCAGGTGACGGACGGCGAGGGGCGCGTGAAGTTCGTCACCGTGTTCCCGGGCGCCTACTCGGGCCGCGCCGTCCACATCCACTTCAAGGTGCGCGCGCCCCAGGCGCGCGGCCGGGCGCTGGACTACACCTCCCAGCTCTACTTCGACGACGCCCTGATCGACCGGGTGGTCGCCGCGGCGCCCTATGCCGGGGCGGGCCGGCGGATTCGCAACGCGAATGACGGCCTCTATCAGCGCGGCGGGCGCGCCCTGACGCTGGCGCTGTCGCCGCAGGGTGCCGGCTACGCCGGCACCTTCGGCCTCGCCCTCGACGTCTCCTAGTCCGAGGGCCCCATTCCCCGGCGCATGAGGGGGCGAGGCGCGGCGCGTCCCGCCGTCCTCCTGCTTCTCACCGCCGTCGCGCCGGCGTGGGCGCAGGTGCCGCCCACGCCCGCCGAGCTGGCCGCCTACACGGGGGTCTTCGCGGCCGCCGCCCGCGACGATGCGGCCGCCATCACCGCGATGGCGGCGCGGGGACCACTCGGCGACCCGCGCGACGCGCGGGGCCGCACGCCGCTCCATGTCGCCGCGTTCGGGAGCCGGCATGCGGCGATGCGGGCGCTGGTCGCCGCCGGCGCCAACCCCGACGCGCTCGAGGCCGACCGCTACGACATCGTCACCATCGCCGCGGTGGCCAATGACCTGCCCACGCTCGAGCTCGCCCTGGCCCTGGGATGCAGCGCCCGGAACGTCACCAGCCGCTACGATGGCACCGCGCTGATCGCCGCCGCGCATCTCGGGCACGTGGAGGTGGTGCGCGCCCTGATCCGCGCCGGAGCGCCGCTCGATCACGTCAACAATCTCGGCTGGACGGCGGTGATAGAGTCCATCGTTCTGGGCGATGGCGGCGCGCGCCACACCGAGACGCTTCGCGCGCTCGTGGAGGCGGGAGCGAGCGTGCGCATCGCCGACCGCGAGGGCCGGACGCCGCTGGCGCTGGCCCGGGCCCGCGGCTACGAGGCCATGGTGCGCCTGCTCGAGCACGCCGAGCGCCGCTCGTCTTCGGGGGGCGGGCAGGGAGGCGCCGCCTGCGGCACCTGCGGCGCGCGCGAGCCGGTGGTCACGAGGGAGCATCGCGCGGTCGTCCGCGACGAGCGATACTGAGAGGAGACCCGGCCATGGCCCGAACGCTCTACATGGTGATCGAGCACTTCAAGAACGGCGATGCGGTGGCGGTGTACCGGCGCTTCCGCGACAAGGGGCGCATGATCCCCGAGGGCGTCGTGTACGTGTCGAGCTGGGTCACCCCCGATCTCGCCCGCTGCTATCAGCTCATGGAAGCCGGCGACCGCGCCCTGCTGGAGTCCTGGGCGGGTCACTGGAAGGACCTCGCCGACTTCGAGATCCATCCGGTGATCACGTCCAAGGAGGCCCAGGAGCGCATCGCGCCGAGGCTCTAGATGATTCGCCGGCTGGCGTCGGGGCAGTACCGTATCTACTCGCGCTCGAAGGACCCGAAGAGCGGGAAGCGACGGAACCTCGGGACCTTCCCCACGCGCGCGACGGCCGAGCGGCACGAGCGCGCCATCCAGTACTTCAAACGCCGCGGAGGCTGAGCATGCCGGCATACGAGCCCGAGGACTGCGATCGCCTGTTCGCGGAGTACCTCAACGCGGGAAACCTGGAGGGGCTGGTCGCGCTCTACGAGCCCACGTGCGCGATGGTGCAGCGAGACGGGAGCCTCGCGGTCGGCCACGCGGCCATCCGCGCCAGCCTCGAGCGGCTCGTCGCGATGAAGCCACGGATGGACTTCCGTATCATTCGAGTCGTCCCGGGCGGCGAGGGGCTCGCCATGGTCTACAACGACTGGAGCTTCTCGGCAGCCGGCCCCGACGGGCAGCCGGTGACGCGCGCGGGGCAGGCCATCGAGGTGGTCCGCCGCCAGCCGGACGGGACCTGGCGCCTCGCGGCCGATGACCCCTTCGCGCGTGGCGGCGCGGGAGGGCAGAGCTGATGCGTGGGCGGGGGCCGCTCGCGGCGGCGGCGCTGCTAGCATGGGCCTCGATGGGCGGCGCGGCGCCCGCGGTATCGCCCCACGCGGGCGACGCGCGCGGGACCATCAAGGCGCTCTCCGAGGCCGAGGTGCGCGACTACCTCGCGGGCAGCGGCATGGGCTTCGCGAAGGCCGCGGAGCTCAACCGCTATCCCGGGCCCCGCCACGTGCTCGAGCTGGCCGACCGCCTCGCGCTGTCGCCCGAGCAGCGGGAGCACACCGAGCGCCTCTTCGCGAGCATGCGCGCGGAGGCGGTGCGCCTGGGCGAGGGGATCGTGGCGCAGGAGCGCGAGCTGGACGCGCGCTTCGCCGCCGGAGCCATCTCGGCCGCGGAGGTGGGTCGTCGCACCGCGGCGCTCGGCTCGCTCCTGGGGCGGCTGCGCGCGACCCACCTGCGCGCGCACCTGGCCCAGCGGGACATCCTCACGGCGGAGCAGCGGCGCCAGTACGACGCGCTTCGAGGCTACGGCCAGGCGGCGCCGGCCACCCGGCCCCCGGGGCATCACGGGCACTGACCGGAAACTTTGGCGGGTCGGCGGGCGGCCGCTAGACTGCCCGACATGCGTGGTTTCACCCTGGTCGAGCTGATCGTCGTGGTGCTGATCGTCGGAATACTCGCCGCCGTCGCCATCCCGATCTATCTCGGCTACACGAAGGAGGCCAAGCTCGCCGAGGGCAAGGCCATGGCGGGCTCCGTGCTCACCGCGTTCCAGGGCTGCACCCAGGCCAAAGGCCCGGGACGCAGCTGTACGCTGACGGAGATCGCGCGCCGCATCGGCGTGAGCAATGCCGGCCTCACCGGCGACGGCCGCTGGACGGTGGTGACCTCGAGCCGTCTCACCGTGACCGCGACGAATCCGCCCCGGTTCACGGGCACCATCCAGGTGTTCGGTCGCACGCCCAACAACGTGGCGGTGGCGCTCAGCATGTTCCCCACCACCCGCGGCGTCATCCTGCGCTGCAACACCAACAGCAGCACGCCGCCCGCGAACAGCACCGCCGGCTCGCCCTGCTAGCGCCGCGCCGCCGGCGACCCGGCCCGGCGGCGCTGTGCTATCGTAAAAGCCCATGTCGGTGCCCTCTGCCGTTCGTGACGCCATCCTCGCTCCACTCAATGACGCGCAGCGGGAAGCGGTGACCATCACCCAGGGCCCGCTGCTGGTGCTGGCGGGCGCGGGGAGTGGCAAGACGCGGGTGATCGCGCACCGCGTGGCCTATCTCCTCGCCGTCGAAGGCGTGCCCTCGCGCAACGTGCTCGCCGTCACCTTCACCAACAAGGCGGCGGAGGAGATGCGCCGGCGGGTGGAGGACCTCGTGCTGCCCCTCGGCATCCGGCCGCCGCTCATCGCCACGTTTCACTCGGTCTGCGTGCGCATCCTCCGCGAGCACGCGCCGCGCCTGGGGCTGCCCGCCACGTTCGTGATCTACGACGAGGACGACCGGCTCACCCTCGTGCGCGAGGCGATGCGCGAGCTGGACATGGACGAGCGCGAGATGACGCCGGCCTCGGCGGTGCACCGGATCAGCCACGCCAAGAATCAGATGATGCCGGTGGAGGAGGCGGAGCGGCTCGCCCGGACTCCTCGGGAAGAGCGGGTGGCGTCCCTCTATCGCATCTACGAGACGCGGCTCCGCGCGGCGAGGGCGGTGGATTTCGACGACCTCCTCCTGCTGGTGGTGCGCCTGTTCGAGACCTCGGCCGCCACCCTGGACCGCTACCGCGCGCTGTGGAAGTACGTGCTGGTGGACGAGTACCAGGACACCAACCGCGCCCAGTACCGGATGGTGTCGCTCCTCACCGCGGAGCACCGGAACCTCTGCGTGGTGGGGGATCCCGATCAGTCGGTGTACCGCTGGCGCGGCGCCGATCTGCGCAACATCCTCGACTTCGAGAAGGACTTCCCCGATTGCCGGGTGGTGCCGCTCGAGCAGAACTACCGCTCGACGAAGCAGATCCTCCGCATGGCCGACGCGGTGATCCGGAACAACACCGCCCGGAAGGACAAGCGCCTCTGGACGGAGAACGCCGAGGGCGAGCGGGCGCAGGTGTACCGGGCCTGGGACGAGAGCGAGGAGGCGGCCTTCGTGGCCCGCGGCATCCGCGCTCTGCACGACGAGGGCGTGGACTACCGGGACGTGGCGGTGTTCTACCGCACCAACGCGCAGTCCCGCGTGCTCGAGGACGCGCTGCGCCGCGCCAGCATTCCGTACCTCATCGTGGGCGGCGTGCGCTTCTACGAGCGCCGCGAGATCAAGGACGCGCTCGCCTATCTCCGCCTGCTCGTCAATCGCCGGGACGACGTCGCCTTCCGGAGGGCCGTGGCCGCGCCCGCGCGCGGGGTGGGGAAGACCAGCCTCGAGCATCTCGACACGGTGGCGC
Organism: Candidatus Methylomirabilota bacterium; assembly: GCA_035281625.1. Taxonomy (GTDB): domain Bacteria; phylum Methylomirabilota; class Methylomirabilia; order Rokubacteriales; family CSP1-6; genus DASRWT01. Next base: position 8,466 of record DATEDO010000082.1, on the reverse strand, counting down.
GCCGTCGGGGCGTGGGGCTGCTGGAGGCCTGCGCCGACCTGCCCCCCGAGATCGGCACCAAGCCGCGCCGCGCGCTGGAGGACCTCGCGCGGCTGATCGATCGCCTCGCCGAGCGGGTGGCCACCGCGACGTTGCCCGCCCTCATCGACGACGTCCTCGCCGGCTCCGGCTACCGCGACGCGCTCAAGGCCGAGCGCACCGCCGAGGCCGACGCGCGGCTGGAGAACCTCGAGGAGCTGGTGGCGGCCTCGGAGGAGTTCGTGATCACGCGCGAGGCGGAGGGCGGGCCCGCCGATCTGCCCGCCTTCCTCGACTCCATCTCGCTGGTCGCCGACACCGACGAGCTGGACCGCGAGCACTCGGGCGTGACGCTCATGACCCTGCACTCCGCCAAGGGGCTCGAGTTCCCCGTGGTCTTCCTCACCGGGCTCGAGGAGGGCGTGTTCCCCCATTCCCGGTCCATGAACGATCGCGACGAGCTGGAGGAGGAGCGGCGCCTGTGCTACGTGGGGCTCACGCGCGCGCGGCGGCGCCTCTTCCTCTCTTACGCGCTGCACCGGCGTATCCAGGGCTACGGCGTGGGCGAGCCCTCCCGTTTCCTCCTGGAGATTCCCGAGGAAGAGGTGGCGCTCCTCAATGGGCGAGCGAGCCCGCCCCGGGTGCCCAGCGCGCCGCTCCCGCCCCGGGTCGAGGAGATCGACGAGAGCCTGCCGTTCCAGGTGGGGGCGCGGCTGCGCCACGCCCGGTGGGGCGAGGGTCTCCTGGTGGGGATCCAGCGGGAGGGCGAGGACGTGATCGCCACCGTGCACTTCGCCAGCGTGGGCCGCAAGCGCCTGTCGCTCCAGTACGCCCACCTCGAGGAGCTCTGAGCGCGGTGAGCAACATCTCCCGAGACGACGTGCAGCACGTGGCCCGGCTGGCCCGGCTCGAGCTCTCCGAGGCCGAGCTCGAACGTATGCGCGTGGAGATGGACGCCATCCTCACCTACATGGACAAGCTCCGCTCGCTCGACACCGCCGGGGTCCCGCCCACGTCGCACGCGGTGCCCCTGCACAACGTCATGCGCGACGACGAGCCGCGGCCGTCCGCCCCGCGCGACGACATGCTCGCCAACGCGCCGGACCGCGCGGGCGACTTCTTCCGCGTGCCGCGGATCATCGAGGAGTAGGGTGCTCGCCGCCCTCAGCATCGAGGCGCTCGGCGCCCGGTTCCGCGACGGCTCGGCCACGCCGAGCGCCGCCGCCGCGGCCTATCTCGACCGCATCGCGGCCCTCGACCCCCAGGTGCGCGCCTACATGACGGTCACGCGCGACGCCGCCCGGGCCCAGGCCGAGGAAGCCGACGCGCGCTTCCGCGCGGGCACGCCGCGCGGACCCCTCGACGGCGTTCCCATCGCCCTCAAGGACGTGCTGTGCACGCGCGGCATCACCACCGCCTGCGGCTCGCGCATCCTCGAGCGCTTCGTGCCGCCCTACGACGCCACCGTGTATCAGCGCCTGCGCGCGGCGGGCGCCGTGCTCCTGGGCAAGCTCAACATGGACGAGTTCGCCATGGGCTCCTCCACCGAGAACTCCGCGTTCTTCACCACCCGGAACCCCTGGGATCTCGGGCGCGTGCCCGGCGGCTCGTCGGGCGGCTCGGCCGCGGCGGTGAGCGCGGACATGGCGGCGGCGACGCTCGGCACCGATACCGGCGGGTCCATCCGTCAACCGGCGGCCTTCTGCGGCAACGTGGGGCTCAAGCCGACCTATGGGCGGGTCTCGCGTTACGGCCTGGTGGCCTTCGCGTCCTCGCTGGATCAGGTGGGGCCCTTCACCAAGACGGTGGCGGACGCCGCCCTCGTGCTGCGGGTCATCGCCGGTCACGATCCTCAGGACTCCACGTCGGCCGAGGTGCCCGTGCCGGACTACCGGAGCGCGCTGGGCGGCGGCGTGCAGGGGCTCCGCCTCGGGATCCCGCGCGAGTACTTCATCGACGGGATGGATCCCGAGGTCGACCGCGCGGTGCGCGCGGCGGTGGACGTGCTTCGCGGCCTCGGGGCCAAGACGGAGGAGGTGTCGCTCCCGCACACCGAGTACGGCCTCGCCGCCTACTACCTGATCGGGCCCGCGGAGGCCTCCTCCAACCTCGCCCGCTACGACGGCGTGAGGTACGGGCTGCGCGTCCCGGGCGCGCGCGACCTCGTGGAGATGGAGAGCCGCACCAGAGCGGCCGGCTTCGGGCGAGAAGTCAAGCGGCGCATCATGCTGGGCACCTACGCGCTGTCCGCCGGGTACTACGACGCCTACTACGGGCAGGCCCTTCGCGTCCGCACGCTGGTGGCGCGCGACTTCCGGCAGGCGTTCGAGCGCGTGGACGCCATCGTGGCGCCCACCACGCCGAGCGTGGCCTTCAAGGTGGGCGAGAAGGAAGACCCGATCCAGATGTACCTCAACGACGTGTTCACGATCCCGGCCAGCCTGGCCGGCGTGCCCGGCGTCTCGCTGCCCGGCGGCTTCACCCTCGCCGGGCTCCCCATCGGCCTCCAGATCATCGGCAAGGCTTATGACGAGCTCACCGTGCTCCGCGTCGCCCACGCCTACGAGCAGGCCACGGACTGGCACACCCGCCGGCCGGTGATGGACCCGTCGACGCCCCGATGAGCGCCGCAGGCGCGAGGAGGCCCAACCTCGACGCGGCCGCGTCCACCTCGTCGCGATACGAGACCGTCATCGGACTCGAGGTGCACGCGCAGCTCCGCACCCGCACCAAGATGTTCTGCGGCTGCTCGACGGCGTTCGGCGCCGCCCCCAACACCCAGACCTGTCCGGTCTGCCAGGGCAATCCCGGCTCGCTCCCCGTGATCAACCGGCGCGCGGTCGAGTTCGGCATCCGCACCGCGCTCGCCCTGGGCTGTCGCATCAATCTGCAGAATCGCTTCGCCCGCAAGCACTACTACTATCCCGATATGCCGAAGAATTACCAGATCAGCCAGTACGAGGAGCCGCTGGCCGAGCACGGCACGCTCGAGCTGCCGGGGCCGAGCGAGGCGCGGGTGATCGGGGTGCAGCGGCTCCACCTGGAGGAGGACGTGGGCAAGCTCGTGCACGAGGGCGAGCTCGCCACCGCGCGCGCGAGTCAGGTGGACTACAACCGCGCCGGCGTGCCGCTCATGGAGATCGTCTCCAAGCCCGATCTCCGCTCGCCGGAGGAGGCGGGGGCCTATCTCCGGGCGCTTCGCGCCATCGTGGTCTACCTCGGTGTCTGCGACGGCAACATGGAGGAGGGCTCGCTCCGCTGTGACGCCAACATTTCTCTTCGGATAGCGGGCTCCGATGCTCTCGGCACCAAGGTCGAGATCAAGAACCTCAACTCCTTCCGCCACGTCGAGCACGCGCTCCAGTACGAGGTGACGCGCCAGACCCAGGCGCTCGACGCCGGGGAGCGGCTGGTGCAGGAGACCCGGCTCTGGGACCCCGACCGGGGCCGGACGGTGTCCATGCGCTCCAAGGAGTTCGCGCACGACTATCGCTATTTCCCCGAGCCGGACCTCCCCCCACTGGACCTGGAGGCGGCAGCGGTCGAGCGCATCCGCGCCGACTTGCCGGAGCTGCCGGCGGCCAAGCGCGCCCGGTTCGAGACCGCCTACGGGCTGACTCCCTACGAGGCCGACCTGCTCTGCCAGGGGCGTGGCCTGGCCGATTACTTCGAGACAGCGGCCCGGGAAGTCGGCAAGCCGAAGGTGGTGGCGAACTGGGTGCTGAACGAGCTCCTGAGGGAGCTCCCCGGTGACGACGACGCCGCTGTGGCCGCCTGCCCCATCTCGGCGACCCGGCTGGCCGGGCTCTTGAGGCTCATCGAGGCCGGCACCATCAGCGGCAAGATCGCCAAGGAAGTGTTCGAGAAGATGTACCGAACCGGTGAGGACGCGGCCGCCATCGTGAGCCGCGAGGGCCTGACCCAGGTGGCGGACGAGGGAGCCCTGGCCGGGGTGGTGGACCAGGTGCTGGCTCAGCACCCGAAGGTCGTGGACGACTGGCGAGGCGGCAAGAAGGCGGCGCTGGGGTTCCTGGTCGGACAGGTCATGAAGTCCACGCAAGGCAAGGCGAATCCAGCCCTCGTGAACCGGCTCCTGGGGGAGAAACTTCCGAAAGTTTAATGGGTTAAGTAGAATGCAGGGCAGGCGATGATCAGCCTTCATCATGTCGGGAAGACGTTCGGGGCCGGCCCCGGGAGACACACGGCGCTCAGCGACGTGTCCTTCACGGTGGACAAGGGCGAGTTCGTCGTCCTGCACGGCCCCAGCGGGGCCGGGAAGACCACGCTCCTTCGCCTTCTCTACCGCGACGAGGTGCCGAGCGAAGGAGACGTCCAGGTCGCCGGCATCGACGTCCCCGAGCTCCGCCGCCGACGCATCCCGCAGCTCCGGCGGTCCATCGGCATCGTGTTCCAGGACGCCAAGCTCCTCGGCGGCCGGACCGTGTTCGAGAACATCGCCTTCGTCCTGCGAGTCATCGGGACGCCGCGCAAGGAGATCACCCCGCGGGCCTTCGCGGCGCTGAAGGCCGTCGGCCTCTCCGCGCGCGCCCAGGCCTACCCCACGCAGCTCTCCCAGGGCGAGGCGCAGCGCGCTTCGCTGGCACGCGCCATCGCCAAATCGCCCCTGCTGCTCCTGGCTGACGAGCCCACGGGCAACCTCGACGAGGAGATGGCGGGCGAGATCCTCGAGGTGATCCGCGACATCTGGCAGCAGGGCACCACGGTGCTCCTCGCCACCCACCAGGCCGCCCTCGCCGCCAGCCTGAGGCGCCGTACCCTCTGGCTCCGCGAGGGACGCCTCGTCAAGGACGAAGGATGAGCCAGACCGGGCGCGGAGATGCGACCGCTTTCGATGCTTAGCTTCCTCGCCAGCGAGGCCGCGCGCGATCTCCGGCGCGCCGGGCGGGTGGGTCTCTCCGCCATCCTGCTGATCACGCTGTCGCTGGGCGCGCTCGGCTGCTTCTGGCTGCTCTCCCTCAACCTGGACCAGGCCGTGTCGCAATGGCGCGAGCGGGTCCGGGTGGTCGCCTATCTCCGGGAGGAGCCCCGCGCGGCCGCCGTGGACGACTTCGTGGCGCGCGTCCAGGCCCTCGAGGGCGTGCAGCGCGTGCGCTTCGTGTCCCGGGCCGAGGCGCTGAGCGTGCTCAAGCGCTCGCTGGGGACGCAGGCGAGCGTGGTGGATCAGCTGCCGCGCAATCCCCTGCCGGCCTCCATCGAGGTCACCCCCACGCCCGCGGCGGCCACGCCCGACGGGACGCGGGGCCTCTCCCAGCGCCTCGCCGCACTTCCCGAGGTGGACGAGGTGCAGGGGGGCGCGGAGTGGGTGGAGAGCCTCGCCCAGTGGCAGCGGCTCTTCGAGCTGACCGGGCTCGGCGTGGGAGCGGTGCTGGCGCTGGCCGCCATCCTCACCGTGACCACTGCCACCACCCTCGTGCTCCACGCGCGGCGCGACGAGATGGAGATCATGCGGCTGGTGGGCGCGACCGAGGCGGTGATCCGCCTGCCGGTGCTGCTCCAGGGCATGGCGCAGGGGCTGCTGGGGGCGGCGGTGGCGCTGGTCGCCCTGGTCGCCGCCCACACCGTGTTGGCGCCCCGCGTCGAGCCCCTCCTGACGCTGACCCTGGGGCTACAGCGGGCGGTCTTCCTCTCCTCGCCGCAGATGGTCCTGCTCCTCACCGGGGGCGCCCTCCTGGGCGCGCTCGGCGGCCTGCTCGCCAAGGGACGGGCCTACGCATGATCGCCCGCCCGCTGCTGGCCCTCCTCCTCGTCGGCCTGGTGGCGGGCTCCGCCACCGCGCAGCCCAAGCGCGAGGCGGCCGAGCTCAACGACAGCGAGCGCACATTGAGGGAGAAGCAGCGCCGGCTGACCGAGGAGCGGGCCAAGGTCGCCCAGGCAAAGAAGCGCGAGGCCTCCATCCTGGCCGAGCTCGAGGACACGGAGAAGCGCATCGCGGACCGGCGCCGCCAGGTCAATGTGCTGGACGTCCGGGTGAAGAAGGCGCAGGCAGACGTTCACGGCCTGCAGGGCGAGATCGGACGACTGGAGGTGCAGCGCACGGGCCAGGAAGAGGCGCTGAGCCGGCGGCTGCGTCTCCTCTACAAGCTCCAAGCCCAGGGCGGCGTGCTGCCCCTGGTCTTGTCGGGGGACGACCCCGTGGACCAGGCGATTCGGCTCCGGCACTTGACCACGCTGGCGACGGTGGACGCCCGGGCCATTAGAGAGTATCGTAGTACTTCAGAAGGCTTGGCTGACCGAAAAGTGCGGATCGAGGCACGGCGCGTGGAGCTCGCCTCGCTCCGCAGTCAGGCCGAGGAAGAGCGGGCCGAGGCCGATCGCGAAGCGGCGAAGCGGCGGGTGCTGCTCGCCAAGGTTCGCGACGAGCGCGCTACCCACGAGCGCATGGTGGGCGAGCTGTCGGAGGCCACCCGCCGGCTCGAGGCGTTCATCCGGGACCTGCAGGCGAAGCAGCGGCGCGCAACGGTGCGGCCGCCCTCTTCGGCGCCCACGCGGCCGGCGCCCGGCGATACGGGGGCGGGCGGGCTGGCCTCGGTGCGGGGCCGGCTGGCCTGGCCGGCCGACGGAAAGGTGGTCGGGGAGTTCGGCGCGCAGGTGCATCCCCGCTTCGGGACGAAGACGTTCCGGAACGGGATCGACATCGAGGTGGCCGAGGGGACGGAGATCAGGGCCGTCTACCCCGGCCATGTGGTCTTCACGGGCTGGTTCCGGGGGTACGGCAACCTGATCATCGTGGATCACGGGGGCGAGTACTACACCCTCTACGCGCACGCGGCGGATATCCGGGTGAGCGAGGGCGACGACGTGAAGCAGGGACAGAGCATCGGCACCGTGGGCGATACCGGCTCGCTGCAGGGGCCGCGCCTCTACTTCGAGGTGCGACACCAGGGCAAGCCTCAGGATCCGTCGCAATGGCTACGACCCAGAGGGTAGTGAGGAGCGCGAGATGAGCTCGATGCGCAATGTGAAGAAGGTGGCGCTGGTGTCGGCCCTGCTGCTCGTGCTGACCCTGTCGCTGGGCGGCGGGGTGGCGAGCAAGAGCCCGGACTCCTCCGCCACGTACGAGAACCTTCGGCTCTTCACCGAGGTCCTCTCCATCGTCCAGAGCCAGTACGTGGACGACGTCCCGCCCAAGGACGTCATCTACAACGCCATCAAGGGCACGCTGCGCGGCCTGGACCCCCACTCGTCGTTCCTCGATCCGGAGATGTATCGCGAGATGCAGGTCGAGACCTCGGGCAGCTTCGGAGGCCTCGGCATCGAGATCACCCTCCGCGACGACATCCTCACCGTCGTCGCCCCCATCGAGGGCACGCCCGCCTATCGCGCCGGCATCCAGCCCGGTGACCGCATCGTGAAGATCGAGGGCATCTCGACCAAGGACATGCAGCTCACCGACGCGGTGAAGCGCATGCGCGGGAAGCCTGGCTCCAAGATCACCATCAGCATCGTGCGCGAGGGCTGGGCGGAGCCGAAGGACTTCGACATCACGCGCGAGCAGATCCGCGTGCAGTCGGTGAAGTCCCAGGAGCTCGAGTCCGGCATCGAATACATCCGCCTCCGGCAGTTCCAGGAGCAGACGGCCGCGGACCTCGAGGCCGCGCTGGACAAGTTCGCCAAGAACGGCAAGATCCAGGGCCTGGTCCTCGACCTCCGCAACAATCCGGGCGGGCTCCTCACTTCCGCGGTCGACGTGTCCGAGAAGTTCCTCGACTCCGGGAAGCTGATCGTCTACACCGAGGGCCGGGTGCGGAACCAGAACATGCGCTTTCAGGCCAACGGCCGGCGCGTCTACACCGACTTCCCCATCGTGGTGCTGGTCAACCAGGGCAGCGCGTCCGCCTCGGAGATCGTGGCCGGCGCGCTCCAGGACTGGGGCCGGGCCATCGTGATCGGCACCCAGAGCTTCGGCAAGGGCTCGGTCCAGACCATTATCCCGCTGTCCGACGGGTCGGGCCTCCGGCTCACCACGGCCAAGTACTACACGCCCAAGGGCCGCACCATCCACGGCAAGGGCATCACCCCCGACATCATCGTCGAGGGCCCGAAGACCACGGCGGCGGTGACGCCGGCGCCGGAGGGCGGCAGCGGCGCCACCCCGCCCGCGCCGAAGCCCGGGCCCACGGTGGAGACCAAGCCCGCGGACGAGCTCAAGCGGGATCCCCAGCTCCAGCGCGGCCTCGATCTGCTGAAGGCGATGCGCATCCTGGACCGGACGCGGCCGGCGCCGGCGGGGTCGCAAGCCCAAGCTCGCTAGGACCGGGCGCGGATGTCGGCCGGAGTGTGGAAGGCTCTGGCCGGCATCATCGCCGTGCTGCTGCTCGCGGTGATCGCCCTCGACCAGTGGCAGGCCCGACGCGAGGGACTGTCGAGCCTCTTCTGGACGCCCGGCCGGCCCTCCGCCGAGGCGCGGCCCGCTCCGCCGCCGCCGCT
>DATEDO010000081.1:0-16070 GCA_035281625.1 Candidatus Methylomirabilota bacterium | reverse complement strand
GCATCCGCAGTGACGCCGCCCTCGGGCGCGTCCGCCGCGAGCGCGCCGACCGTACCGCCCTCGTCCGCGGCCCCGCCGCCTGCCGTGACGCCCGATACGCCAGCGCCCGCTCCGGCGGCGAAAAAGGCGAAGGCGCCGGCGCCCCCGCCGAAGAGCGCGCTGGCCGGCCCGTCCCCCGGCGCGCCACCGCAGACCAGCCCGCGCCCGGCCGATACGGCGCCCGCGTCCGTTCGCAGCAGCTCTCCGCGTTGCACGCAGCTCTTGCAGCGCGCGGCCGTCGGCGAGGCCCTCACGCCCGACGAGCAGCGCGAGCTGGGAACCACATGCCGCTAGCCCACTCCTCCCGGCTCCTGGCCTTCGGCGCCTGCCTGATGACCGCCGCCGCGATCGTCGTCGGCTGCGCGAGCCAGGCGCCGCCGCCTCCACCCCCACCCGCGCCCCCGCCCCTGCCCGAGCGCCCGGCTCCCCAGCGCACCGATCTCAACTTCGCCCAGGGCATCGCCTTCGCGGTGGATGACCTCTTCATCCAGCTCCAGCGCCTACCCGCCTTCGCCCCGCGAGCCGCGGGGGCGCCGCCGCCGAAGCGCGGCGTGATCGTGGTGGACACCATCATCGATGCGGCGACGGGCCAGCAGACGCAGGCCACGCTCCTCGCCGAGGCCTTCGTCTACGAGCGCACCCAGGCCAAGTTCAAGCAGTTCGACGTCTACGCGGCCAAGCCGGAGTTCCTCCAGCGGGCCGAGTACGTCGTGACGTCCACCATGACGCCGGTCATGAGCGACAAGGGCCTCTATCGCCTCAACATGTCCGTGACCGAGATCCGCGCCGGGCTCGTCGTCGCGCAGTCCGCCGCGCGCGTGCGGGACGACTCCGTGGACGTGACGCCCACCCCGTTCTTCCGCGAGAGCCCGGCCATCGCCAAGGACCGGGTGACCGAGGGCCAGATCAAGACCGCGGAGACCGCCGCCGAGCAGCCCGCGGACGCCGTCTACATCGAGCGCCTGCCCACCTCCGCGGTGGTCAACGAAGGCATGGCCGCCATCAACGTGGGCAAATACGCGGAGGCCCTGCCCTTCTACGAGGAGGCGGCGAAGCGCCAGGACGGCCAGCAGCTCCGCGTCTACAACGGGCTCTACATGATCTACTGGAACCTCGGGCGCAGCGGGGAGGCGGAGAGCGCGTTCGGCAAGATCGTGGCCATCGGGCTCGCCACCAACAACCTCGCGGTGAAATTCCTCTTCCGCCCCGGCAGCACCGACTTCTGGCCGGACACCAAGATCAGCGGCCCCTACCCCGTCTGGCTGCGGCAGATCGCCCAGCAGATGAAGGAGTCGAAGACCTGTCTCCGTATCGTCGGCCACACCAGCCGCACGGGGTCGGAGCAGCTCAACGAGCGCCTCTCGCTGCGGCGCGCGGACCTCATCAAGCAGCGCCTGATCGCGGAGAACCGCGAGCCCGCCTCACGCATCGAGACCGCCGGCGTGGGCTCCCGCGAGAACATCATCGGCAGCGGCACCGACGATCAGCGCGACGCCCTGGATCGGCGCGTCGAGTTCCGCGTCGCTCCCTGTCCCGGCGCCTGAGCGCCGCGGCTATCGCTGCAGAGCGGGAATCGCCGGCGGCGTCAGCGCCGTGATCGGGAATCCCAGGGCCATCCACTTCGCCACGCCCCCTTCGAGGGGACGAACGCGGGTGACCCCCCCGCGCTTGAGCTGAAGCGCCACCCTGGCGCTCGTGGCCTCGTTGGGTCAGGAGCAGTAGAGGACCAGCTCCCGGTCGCGCGGGATCTCGGCCAGGCGCGCTTCCAGCTCCTCGGCGGGGATCCAGCGGCTGCCCGGCACGCCGTGAGGGGCGACGGCGACGTCCATGGCGGTGCGCAGATCGAAGATCAGGACATCCTCCCCGGCCGCGAGCTTGCGCTGAAGCTCCTCCGGGGTGATGCGGGCGATCCGGAGCTGCCGGAGGAAGAGCCACCGACGGAGGAGCTTGAGGAGGATGTAGCCGACGAGAATCCCCGCGATCAGCAGCCCCGCGGTGCGCCCGGTGGCGCTGACCCGCAGGATCACGGCCTCGATGGCGTCGCTGAAGACATAACCGAGGCCCGCCCAGAAGCCGGCCCACAGCACGGTGCCCGCGAGGTCGTAGAGCACGAAGCGAAGCCGTGGGATCCCGAAGACGCCCGCCAGCGGAGGCATGACCGCCGTCACGCCCGGCAGGAACTTCGACACGAGCAGCACGCGGATCCCGAAGCGGAGAAAGAGGTTCTCGGTTCGACGCACACAGAGATCGGGCTCCAGGGTCAAGCGGCAGAGCCCCTGGAGGACGCGCGCGCCGCGGCGGCGGCCGAGCTCGTGCCAGACGAGGTCGACCGGCAAGGCCACCGCCGCGATCGCGCCGATGACGAGCGCGAGATTGACTTTCCCCTGCGCCGCGAGGGCCCCGACGGTCAAGAGCGCCGGAACCGCCGGCAGGGGGATCCCGCCCTGCTCGGCGACGACCAGAACCGGCAAGATGACGACGGCATACCGCTCGAGCCACGCGACGCCGACCGAGAGATCCATGCCGTGCGCCTACTGTACGCCCGAGCCGAAGGGTCCGAGCCCCGGATTGACCGCCGCGCCCCACCCTCGCTACCATCCTGATCCATGCGCGCAATGCTGTGTGATGCCTGGGGCCCGGTGGAATCCCTGCGTCTGGGCGACGCGCCCGCGCCCGTTCCCGGTGACGCGGACGTCGTGATCGCGGTCAAGGCCACCGGGATCAACTACGCCGACGCGATCATGGTGGCGGGGCAGTATCAGACGAAGCCCGCCTTCCCCTTCAGCCCCGGGCTCGAGACCGCGGGCATCGTCGCCACGTGCGGCAGCGCGGTGACGCGCTTCCGTCCCGGCGACCGGGTGATGGCCATCCTCGCCCACGGCGGGCTCGCCGAGCTCGCGGTGGCGCCCGAGGCGGAGACCTTCGCGATCCCCGCGCGCATGCCCTTCGACGAGGCCGGCGCTTTCCCCGTGGCCTACATCTCGAGCCATGTGGCGCTGCGCTGGCAGGGCCGCCTCGAGCGCGGCGAGACGTTGCTGGTGCTGGGCGCCGCGGGCGGGGTCGGGCTCACCGCGGTGGAGATCGGCAAAGCCATGGGCGCGCGGGTCATCGCCGCCGCCAGCACGCCGGAGAAGCTCGCGGTGGCCCAGGAGCGGGGCGCGGACGAGGTGGTGAACTACGCCACGGAGAAGCTGACCGACCAGGTGATGGTCTTGACGGATGGCAAGGGCGCCGACGTGTGCTTCGACCCCGTGGGCGGCGACCTCTTCGACGCCGCGCTCTCGTCGCTGGGCTGGGGCGGGCGCATCCTCCTGATCGGCTTCGTGGCCGGCGTACCCCGGATCCCCGCCAATCGGCTCCTCGTCAAGCATCGCGCCGCCATCGGCTCCTCCCTCCGCTACTTCCGCTGGCACGCGCCCGACAAGCTCCGCCGCTCCGTCGAGGAGCTGATGCAGTGGTACGGCGAGGGCAAGCTTCGGCCGCTCGTCACCCATCGCCTGCCGCTCGAGCGCAGCGTGGAGGCGATGCGCCTCCTCACCGACCGCAAGGCCCACGGCAAGGTCGTCGTGATGATGGATGGACGGTAAGGGAATGACCCCGATGGAGATCCGGGTGTCGCGCCACGGGCGGCACGTCGTCGTGGTGACGATCGACAATCAGCCGCGGCTCAACGCGATGACGCGCCAGATGATGGCGGAGCTGGGCCGCGTGTGGGACGAGCTGGAGCGGGACGACTGCCGCTGCATCGTGCTCACCGGCGCGGGCCCGCGTGCCTTCTGCGTCGGCGCGGACATCAGCGGCGATCTCTCGGCCAGCGTCGAGACGGCTCGGGTGGTCAGCCATGCGCTGCTCAAGACCGACACCTACACCAAGCCCATCGTGGCCGCGGTGAACGGCGACTGCGTGGGCGGCGGGGTCGAGCTGCTGCTCGCCGCCGACATCCGCGCCGCCGCGCCGCATGCGCGCTTCGGCCTGCCCGAGGTGAAGTGGTCGATCTACCCGTTCGGCGGCGCCACCGTGAAGCTGATCCAGCAGATCGGCCACGTGCACGCCATGGATCTCCTCCTCCGCGGCCACCTCATCGATGCGGACGAAGCCGCACGCATCGCGTTGATCAACAAAGTGATTTCCGTCGCCGAGCTCATCCCGTGGGCGCTGGAGACCGCGGAGGCCATCGCCGCCAACAGCCCCGCCGCGGTGCAGGCGGTGAAGCGGCAGATCAGCGCCACCATCGCCGAGCACGCGCGCGCCCGCGAGGCCCTGGACCAGGAGCTGGGCGACCGCGTGCGCGCCAGCGCCGAGTTCGCCGAGGGCGTCGCCGCGTTCCGCGAGAAGCGCTCGCCCCGCTACGAGTGACTCCGTGACCCAGCTCCGCATCGACCGCGCCGAGCGCATGCTCACCCTCACCCTGGACGGGCCGGAGGATCAGAACCGGCTCACCCGCGAGGTGCTCGTCGCCATGCAGACGCTCGTGGACGAGCTCGCGGCGGACGAGAGCACGCAGGCCGTCGTCATCACGGGCGGCGGCTCCGAGTTCTTCTCCATGGGCATCCTGAACCCGACCGTGCGGGCCGGCTACACCAAGGAGCAGATCCTCGACCTCGTCCGCATCGCCAACCGGCTCTACGACGCCATCGAGGCCCTGCCCCAGATCGTCATCGCCGCGTACAACGGCGCCGCCCGCGCCGGCGCGGCCGAGCTGTCACTCGCGTGCGACATTCGCCTCGCCGCCGCCCACGCCACGTTCCGGCTGCCCGAGGCGCTCTGGGGCGGCTTCCCCGGCGCGGCCGGCCCGGTGCGGCTACCCGGCGTCGTGGGGCGCGCGCGGGCGCTGGAGCTCATCTGCACCGGGCGCGAGATCGACGCCGCCGAAATGCTCCGCCTGGGGCTGGTCCTCGCCGTCCACCCCGCGGATCGACTGGGCGCGGAGGCCGGGGCGCTGGCCGCGCGGATCGCGGCGAGCGGGCCCCTGGCCACCCGCGGCGCCAAGCGCATCATGAACACGCACCGCACCGAGGGCTTCGCAGCCGCGCGCATGCTGTCCGACCGGCTGCGCCACGCGCTGGAGTGGAGCCGCGACGTGGACGAAGGCATCGCCGCGCACCGCGAGGGCCGGCCGCCCCGCTTCATCGGGAAATAGCCGCCGCGATGAGCGGACTTTCAGGGGGCCGGGGCCCTCGCAGTCGCACCCTCGGTGATCTCGTCGACGAGCTGGCGGGCCGCCATCCCGACGCCCCCGCCCTGGTCTTCCGCGGCCGGTCCCTCAGCTACGCCACGCTCCAGGCCGAGAGCGATGCGCTTGCGCGCGCCCTGCTCGCCGCGGGCGTCGCGCCCGGCGACCGCGTGGCGGTGCTGCTGCCGAATCGCCCCGAGTGGGTGGTTGCCGCGCTCGCCATCGCCAAGGTCGGCGCGATCCTGGCCGCGATCAGCACCTTCTCCACCGGGCGCGAGCTCGGCTGGATGCTCGCGCACTCGGGCGCGGTGGCGCTCATCACCGTCTCGGCCTTTCGCGGCCGCGAGTACCTCGCCGCTCTGCGCGAGCTCTGCCCCGAGATCGATGCCGGCGCCCCGGGCGCATTGCGCAGCGCCCGCCTGCCCGCGCTCCAGACCGTCGTCACCGTGGACGACGAGCGGCTCGGGGCCGGCGTGTTCGCCTGGTCCGACTTCCTGGCCCGCGGCGCGGGCACGAGCCCGGCCGCTCTGCGCCGGCGCCAGGCCGCGGTCCGGCCGAGCGACGTCGCCTACATCCTCTACACCTCGGGCTCCACCGCCCTGCCGAAGGGCGTCACGCTGACCCACGGGGGCGTCATCGAGAACGGCTTCAACATCGGCGAGCGCATGCACCTCACGGGCGCCGATCGCCTGTGGCTGGCCGTGCCGCTCTTCTGGTCCTTCGGCTCGGCCAATGCGCTCCCCGCGATTCTCACCCACGGCGGCTGCGCGGTGCTGCAGGAGAGCTTCGAGCCCGGCGAGGCCCTGGCCCTGCTCGAGGACGAGCGCTGCACCGTGTACTACGGCATGGCCAACATGGCGCGGGCGCTGCTGGAGCACCCGGACCGCCCGCGGCGGCGGCTCGACTCCATGCGCACCGGGCTCACCATCGGCCTCCCCGAAGACATCCAGATGACGATGGAGGCGCTGGGCGCGCGCGAGCTCTGCAATGTCTACGGCTCCACCGAGACCTATGGTAACTGCGCGGTGACCGATGCCCATGACCCGCTGGACGAGCGCCTGCACACCCAGGGGCTGCCCCTGCCGGGCATGCGCATTCGCGTGGTGGATCCGGAGACGGGACGGCCGCTGCCCGCGGGCGCGGTGGGCGAGCTGTGCGTGGCCGGCTGGGTCACCCCGGGCTATTTCGAGGCGCCCGAGCAGAACGCGGCCGCCTTCGACGCCGACGGCTACTTCCACACCGGGGATCTCGGGCTCATCGGCGCCGACGGCCGCGTGCGCTTCCGCGGCCGCCTCAAGGAGATGATCAAGACCGGCGGCATCAACGTGGCGCCGCTCGAGGTGGAAGAGGTGCTGCTGCAGCATCCGGCGGTGAAGCAGGTGTACGTGATCGGCGTGCCCGATCGGCAGCGCGACGAGGCGGTGGCGGCGGTGCTGGAGCTCCACGAAGGCGCGACGGCGGACGCCGCGGCCCTCACCGCCTTCTGCCGCGACCGGCTGGCCAGCTACAAGGTGCCGACCCGCCTCGTGTTCAAGAAGGATGATGCGTTTCCCCGCACGCCCACCGGCAAGATCCACAAGCCGGGACTGCGGGCGGAGCTCAGCGCGGACCGGTAACGGCGAAGGGAGGGCCCGGCATGGAGCCCTGGCTCGGAATTCCCGTCGGGCTGGCGCTGAGCACCGCCGCCGGGCTGCGCATCTTCGTCCCCCTGCTCCTCACCGGCCTCGCCGGACGCTTTGGCTATCTCCCCCTCACGCCCGGCATGAGCTGGATCGCGTCGGACGCGGCGCTGGTCGCCTTCGCCACCGCCACCGTGCTGGAGGTCGTCGCCTACTACGTGCCGTGGCTCGACAACCTGCTCGACACGCTGGCCACGCCCGCCGCCGCCACCGCGGGCGTGATCGCGACGGCGGCGGTGACGCCGGACCTGCCGCCGCTCCTGCGCTGGACGCTCGCCATCGTGGCCGGCGGGGGCGTGGCGGGCATGGTCCAGGCCGGCACCGCGCTCCTCCGGCTCAAGTCTTCCGCCTTCACCGCGGGCGCGGGGAATCCCCTGCTCGCCACCGGCGAGCTCATGGGCTCACTGGCCTTGAGCGTGCTGGCCCTCTTGATCCCCCTCCTGGCCGGCGTGGTCGCGGTGGTCGTGCTGGTCGTGCTCGGATGGCGCCTGGCCATCACCCGACGCCGCCGGCCCGAGCGCTCCACCTGACCTTTCGGTGTGCCTTTCGGTGTGCGGCACGCGCGCCCGCCCCGATTGACCCCCGCCGCCGACCCTCGCTATCATGCGCTGCCCACGGCGGGCCGCTCGGCTCGGGCGCCCGGCCGGGACCCAAGGAGGCGCGCATGCCGAGGAAGAGCGGAGCGGCCGAGACTGCCCGATCCGTCGACGCCGAGACCCTGAAACGGCTCTACCAGACCATGCTCCGCATCCGGCGCTTCGACGAGCGCACGGTGGAGCTCTTCAACGAGGGGCTGGTCAAGGGGACCGCGCACAGCTACGTGGGCGAGGAGGCGGTGGCGACGGCGGTGTGCGCCCACCTCACCACCGAGGACTCGATCATCAGCAATCACCGCGGCCACGGTCACTGCATCGCCAAGGGCGCGCGGCTGGACCTCATGATGGCCGAGCTGATGGGCCGCGCGGACGGCTACTGCCGGGGCCTGGGCGGCTCCATGCACATCGCGGCGCTCGACATGAACATCCTGGGCGCCAACGGCATCGTGGGCGCGGGCGTGCCGATCGGCGCCGGCGCGGCGCTGGCCAACACGCTGAGAAGGACCGACAAGGTGGTCGTGTCCTTCTTCGGCGACGGCGCCGCCAATCAGGGCGTGGTGCACGAGACCATGAACCTCGCCGCGGTGTGGAAGCTGCCGCTGATCTTCGTCTGCGAGAACAACAAGTACGCGCTCTCCACCGACAACACGCGTACCACCGCCGGCGAAGGCGTCGCGGCGCGCGCCCAGGCCTATGGCATTCCGGCGGCGCGCGTGGACGGCAATGACCTCCTGGCCGTCTACCACGCGGTCGGCGAGGCGGTGGCGCGCGCCCGCCGGGGCGAGGGGCCGAGCTGCGTGGAGGCCGTGACCTACCGCTGGGGCGGGCACAGCATGCGCGCCAACCTGCCGAGCTACCGCACCAAGGAAGAAGAGCTCGAGTGGATAGAGAAGGATCCGGTCGCCCGGGTCGAGCGGCGGATGGTGGACGCCGGGGTGGGCGAGCTGGAGCTCAAGGAGATTCGCCGCCGCGTCGAGGGCGAGATGGAAGCCGCGGTGGCGTACGGGACGGAGAGCCCCGAGCCCAGCATCGAGGTGATGGAAGCTGCCGTCTATGCGCCGCACGCGACGTCGCCCGAGCCGGCGAGCCGCGGCGGTCAGGAGATGACCTTCGTCGACGCGCTGAACTCGGCGCTCCACGGCGAGATGGCCCGCGACGAGCGCGTTTTCCTCATGGGCGAGGACGTGGGGCTGATCGGCGGCATCTTCCAGGTCACGCGCGGCCTCCGCGATCGCTTCGGCGAGGATCGCGTGCGCGACACGCCGATCTCGGAGCCCTCGTTCGTCGGCATGGCGGTGGGCGCGGCGGTGGCCGGGCTCCGGCCCATCGTGGAGATCCAGATCTGGGACTTCATCGCCATGACCATGGATCAGGTCGTCAACCAGGCGGCCAAGATCCGCTACATGCTCGGCGGGCGGCCCACGGTGCCGCTGGTGATCCGCGGCCCGCAGGGCGGCGGCATCCGCCTCGCCGCCCAGCACTCCCAGAGCCTGGAGGCGTGGTTCTGCCACGTCCCCGGCCTGGTCGTCATCGCGCCGTCCACGCCATACGATGCCAAGGGGCTCCTCGCCGCGGCCATCCGCGACGACAATCCCGTCATCTTCCTCGAGCACAAGATGCTCTACCCGACCAAGGGCGAGGTGCCGGCCGGGGACTACGTGATCCCCATCGGCCGCGCGGACGTGAAGCGCGCCGGCAGCGACGTCACCGTGGTGGCCACTCAGATGATGGTGCCGCGCGCCCTCCAGGTCGCCGGGGACCTCGCCCAGGAGGGCATTTCGGTGGAGGTGGTGGACCCGCGCACGCTCGTTCCCCTCGACGAGGAGGCCATCCTCTCGTCGGTGGCGAAGACGAACCGCCTCGTCATCGTCCACGAGGCGGTCAAGCGCGGCGGCTTCGGGGGCGAGATCGCCGCGCTGGTGAGCGAAAAGGGCCTCGACCTCCTCGACGCCCCCATCGTGCGGGTGGGCGCCCGCAACGTGCCCATGCCCTACAACGACAAGCTCGAGCTGGCGACCATCCCCTCACGCGAGAGCATCACCGCGGCGATCCGGTCCGTGCTGGCGTAGGCCGATTCACGAAAGGAGACGACTATGAAGGCGCTGCTCAAGACGCAGTCTCTGGAGATCGTCGCCATCCTGGTGACGCTGGTGATGATGTCCGGGCTGGGGGTGGCCGCCGCGCAAACCGAGGAAGGCATCGCCCACCACTACAGCGACAAGTTCGAGGGCAAGAAGACAGCGAGCGGTGAGATGTACGACAAGTCCAAGCTCACCGCCGCGCACAAGAAGCTCGACTTCGGCACCAAGGTCAAGGTGACCAACGTCGAGAACAAGAAGAGCGTCGTGGTCACCGTCAACGATCGAATGGGTGCCTCGAGCAAGGCGGTGATCGACGTCACCCCACGCGCGGCCGAGGAGCTCGGGTTCAAGGGCGGACAGGCCAAGGTGAAGCTGGAAGTCCAGAAGTAGCCGGCCGCCCGACGCTGCCGACGTCGCGCTAGAGGACCGCTATGCCCTCGATCTCGATCAGGAGATCGGGCTGGGCGAGCTTGCTCACCTCCACCATGGTGCTGGCGGGGAGGCTGCCGGTGAAGTACCGACGCCGGACCTCCGCGATCGCGTCGAAGAAGCGCATGTCGGTGGTGTAGACGGTCACCTTCACCAGGTTCTCGAGATCGGCGCCTTCCGCGCGCAGGATGGTGCGGATGTTCTTGATCACCTGCTCCGTCTGCGCGCGGATGTCGCCCACCCCGACGGTCTGTCCGTTCTCGTCGCGGGCGAGCTGGCCGGCGAAGTAGAGCGTGGCGCTCGGGTTCGTCACCCGCACGCAGTGGCTGTAGAGGGTGGCGCGTCCCTTGGACACGCCGTCGGGGTTGTGGCGCTCGATCGTCACGGGCATTGTCGGGATCCTCCGTCGGGCTGCCTTGAAATGGCCTTGCCGGCCCCCATATCCTACCCGCTGACACCCGCCCGACCCGAGGGAGGCGACGATGATGGGACCCGAGGCGCTCCGGTGGCTGGTCTGGATGCTCGTGGCGCTTCCGCTCGTGGCGGGGTGCGCCACCTCGCTCGCCGCCTCCGGCCGGGTATCGTGGACGGCCGAGGCCGTCTGCGCATCCCGGGCGATCGGCGCCAAGCATCCCGATCCCAAGGTGCGCAATCCCGACTATCTCGCCGAGCGATTCGTGAGCGACGCGTTCTGGCGTCACTACGCGTATCCGAACGATTACGATCGCGCGCGCGCCATCATGGATCGCTGGGGGGCCCCGGTCTACTTCTTCGTCAACGCCCGAACCCACCACATCGACGCGCTCCTGATCGAGGCGGCGGAAGCGGAGATCACCCAGGTCGTCAACCTGGGCGCCGGCTTCGACAGCCGCGCCTTGCGCTTCGGCGAGCGGTTTCCGCGGGTGCGGTTCTACGAGCTCGATCTCCCGGCCATGATCAAGGCGAAGCGCGAGCGAGTGGTCGAGATCCGAGGCGCCGTCCCCGACCACCTCGTGCTCGTGCCGACCGACTTCAACACGCAGCCTCTCGCCGAGGTCTTGCGCGCGGCCGGGTATGACCACACCCGGCGGACGTTCTTCATCTGGGAAGGCGTGACCATGTACCTGCCCGAGGAGGCGAACCGGGCCACCCTGCGCTTCATCGGCTCGGCCGCCCCCGGGAGCTCAGTGGTCTACGACTATTCGCTCGACGCGGCCCTGCGCCCGGACGGGGGTGGGCTCTACGGGGCCAGATCCACGGTCGAGACCGTGGCCCGATACGGCGAGCCCCACATCTTCGGCTGGAGTCAAGCCGGCGCCGCGGCCTTCGCGGCCGCCGAGGGCCTCGCGCTCGTCTCGGACCTGGGCCCCATCGAGCTCACCGCGCGCTATCTGATGGGCTCCGACGGCAAGCCCGACGGCCGGATCGCGGAGTTCGCGCGAATCATCCACGTTCGGGTGCCCTGAGTCTCTAGCGACGGCGGGTCCGCTCGGTCAGCTCAGCGCTACAGGGCCACGTCGCCGAGGAAGATGCGCTTGACCTCCGCCGACTGAAGCAGCTCGGCGGACGGCCCGTTCAGGATGGTGCGCCCCGATTCCAGGACGTAGCCGCGATCGGCGAGACGGAGGGCCAGCTCCACATTCTGCTCGATGAAGACGATGCCGATGCCTTGCTCGTCGCGGATGCGCCGCATGAGGGCGCCCAGCTCCTCGACGACACGGGGCGCGAGGCCGAGGAACGGCTCGTCGATCATGAGGAGCCGCGGCCGCGCCATGAGTCCCCGCGCGATGGCCACCATCTGCTGCTCGCCGCCGGAGAGGGTGTGACCGAGCTGCGTCCGCCGGTTCGCGATCACCGGGAAGAGCTGCTCCACGCGCGCGAGGGTCTCGGCGCGATGGGGGCGGGCGGCGGAATTGTGGGCGCCCAGCAGCACGTTGTCGAGCACGGTCAAGAACGGGAAGAGCCGCCGGCGCTCCAGCACGTGGGCCAGCCCCTCGCCCACGGTCCGGTGCGCGGGGAGGCCCTCGATGCGCTTGCCGCGAAAGGTGATGCGACCGGCACGGGGCGCCACCAGGCCGGAGATGGTGTTCATGAGGGTGGACTTGCCGGCGCCGTTGGGGCCGAGCACCGCCACGATCTCGCCTTCGCCCACCTCCATCGCGGCCTGCCACAGCACCTGGAAGTCGCCGTAGGCGACGTCGAGGTCCTCGACGGACAGGAGGGGGGTCGGTAGCGGCGGCGGGCTCACCGGGCGTAGGCCTGGCCGAGATAGGCTTCCACCACGCGGCGATCGCGGGTGACCGCGTCGGGCACGCCGTCGGCGATCTTCTCGCCGAGGTAAAGGGCCACGATACGCTGCGCGACGGCGGTGATCACGCGCATGTTGTGCTCGATGACGAGGAGGGTGAGCCCGTCACGGTGGAGCTCGCGCACGAGCTGCACCAGCCCGGGAATGCTCCGCTGATCCACCCCGCCCGTGACCTCGTCGAGCAGCAGCACGCGGGGCTCGGTGGCGAGCGCCCGGGCCAGCTCGAGGCGCTTGCGCTGCCCGGTGGAGAGAGTCCGCGCGTGCGCATGGGCCTTCTCGCCGAGCCCGACCCGGTCGAGCAGCGCGTGGGCGCGCTCGCGGGCGTGGCGCACGTCTCGCGTGCGCGTGAGGGCGCCCACCATCACGTTGTCGACCACGCTCATACCCGCGAAGGGGCGGAGCTTCTGAAACGTGCGGGCGACGCCCAGCCGGCAGACGTGATCCGGTGAATGCCCCGTGAGGCGGTGGCCGTCCAGGCGCACCTCGCCCGCGTCGGGATGGTAGAAGCCGCTGATGACCTCGAACAGCGTGGACTTGCCCGAGCCGTTCGGGCCGATGATACCCACCAGCTCGCCGGAAGCGACCTCGAACGAGATGTCCCGGTTGGCGGTGATGCCGCCGAAGCGCTTGGTGACCCCGGAGACGGAGAGCAGGCTCACGAGGTCGCGCTCGCGGGGGTCGGCCGCCGCCGGCGCAGGCGCGCGAGCCAGGGCACCAGGCCCTCGGGCGTGAAGCGCATGATGAGGATGAGCGCGACGCCATAGATGATGAGATAGATCCCCACCAGCCCCGCGCCGATGCCACCGAAGCGCGCCCGGAGATAGGTCTCGAGCACGGTGATGAGCGCCGCGCCCAGGAAGGGCCCCAGCGCGGTGCCGATCCCGCCGGTGACCGCGGCGAGCGCGAAGCGCACCGACAGATCGACCGAGAACACGTAGAACGGATCCACGAAGCCCACGTACTGCGCCCACAGGGTGCCGCACATGGCGGTCAGCGCCGCGCTCACCGCGATCGCCGCCACCTTCAGCCTCCGGGCCGCGACGCCGAGCGACAGCGCGGCATCTTCGTCCTCGCGCACCGCGGCGAGCTGATAACCGCGACGCGAGCGCTCGAGATAGAGCTGGATGAGATAAATGCCGACGGCCAGCGCCAGCATGAGGTAGGCCCACACCCGCTTGTCCACGAGCCCGAGCGTCCAGAAACCGGGACGGAACGGCACCGGGATGCCTTCCGAGCCGGAGGTGAAGCCGCGCCAGCGGCTCCCGATGATCAGGAACACCTGGGAGAACGCGATGGTAGCGAGCACGAAGTACGGCCCCCGCAGCCGATTGCTGAGGAAGCCGATCAGGACACCCATGGCCGTCGCGAGCGCGGCGCCCACCACCAGCGCGATCCACGGCGAGACGTTCCACTTGGTGCCGAGGAGGGCGGCCGAGTAGGCCCCGAGCCCGAAGAAGACCGAGTGGCCCAGCGAGACCTGCCCGGCGTAGCCGCCGGCCACGTTCCAGGCGGCGGCCACCGAGCCCCAGAGCAGGATGAGAATGAGGCCGTCGAGGAAGAACGCATCGCGCACGAACACGGGGAAGAGCGCGGCCACCGCGAACAGCGCGACCGCCGGCCACGTCCCGCGCAGCGCCGTGCTCACGTGCCGATCGCCTCGGCCCCCCGCTGGCCGAAGAGGCCGGCGGGGCGGATCACGAGGATGGCGATGAAGAGCAGGAGGTAGAGGACTTCCTTCCACGCGGTGCCGATGGTGTAGGAGCCCACCACCTCCACCGTCGCCACGATGAGGCTCGCGATGAGCGCACCCGCCATGTCACCGAGCCCACCCAGCACCACCGCCACGTAGGCGATCAGCACGAACTGAAGCCCCGCCGTCGGATACACGGGATACACGGGCGCCAGCAGCACGCCGGCCACGCCCACGCACGTCACGCCCACCGCCCACGTGAGCGAGTACACGCGGCCGGTGTCGATGCCCATGAGCGAGGCGGCCTGGCGGTCCTGCGCGGTGGCCCGCATGATCTTCCCCGTGTACGACCACCGGAGGAAGGCAAACAGCGCCGCAGTGGCGAGCACCGCGATGAGGAAGGCCACGAGCTGGGCGAGATTGAACGCCGCGCCGCCCAAGCGCACCACCACCGAGTAGTACGGCGTGCGGACGAAGTGAGCGTCCGCCGTCCACAGCACCAGGGCCAGGTTCTGGAGCGCGATGGAGAGCCCGACGGTGGTGAAGACCTGCACGTTGTGCGAGGCGTGGATCACCGGCCGCATGACGAGACGATACGAAAGCCACCCCGCGCCGAAGATCACGGGCAGCGCCAGCACCAGCGTCACGTAGGGATCCAGCCGCAAGAGCGCGAAGCACCAGAAGGCGAGATACATCGCGAGCATGAGGAACTCGCCGTGCGCGAAGTTCACCACCCGCATCACGCCGAAGATCAGGGTGAGGCCGACGGCGATGAGCGCGTAGATCCCGCCCAGGAGGAGGGTCGAGACGACGAGCTGGGGGACGACGTGCACGTCAGCCGGCCGAACGCGCGACGCCCCGGGGAGCGCCCGGGGCGTCGTCGTGCACGCGCGCGAGGGAGACGATCGCTACTTCCGCTGATCCCACGGGCCGAGCGGGATCCACTTGGCGCGCATGCTCGTGAACTCCTCCGGCCACACCGTCACGAGCTGACCGTTCTGCCACTGCAGCATGTAGTGCTGCACGCGCGGGTTGGAGTTCTGCCCGTTCTCGTCGAACTTCACGCCCCATCCATTGAGCCCGCTGCCCGTGGGCAGGTCCAGCGCCATGACGGCGGCGCGGAACTTGTCGGGATCGTCCGTCTTGGCCGCGTCCAGCACCAGCTTGAGGACCCAGAGGCCGCCACCGGCGAGCTGATGGCCGCCCGCGATCTCGTTGCCCGTCTTGGCCTTCACCGCCTCGCGGTAGGCGCGCTCGATGCGCTGGCCCTCGGGCCGCAGCTTCTCGATCAGGAAACCGGCGCCGGGCTCGAGGAGGGCGAAGGGGCCGTTGGCGTCGTTGCCGAAGGCCTTGCCGAAGTCCGGCGAGCCGTAGCCGGTGGCGCCCGCGTGCACCACCGCCTTCACCTCGAAGTTCTGCTCCCGCGCCTGGCGCCAGAAGAGGATCGCGTCCTGGTTGCGGGCGATGTGATGGAGGATGTCCGGGTTCTGCCCCTTCAGCTTGAGGATGACCGGGGTGAGGTCGTTGGTGGTGAAGGTGTAGTACTCCGCCCCCGTCTCCTGCATTCCGAACTCCTGCTTGGCCCGCTGGCGCGCCGTCTCCGTCACGCTCTGGCCGTAGGACGAATCCTCGGAGAGGTAGGCGATGCGAAGCTCGTTCGGCTTCTTGCCCAGGCGATGCGCCAGGTGCTTGGCGATGAACTCGATGTTGTACCAGCCGAAGCCGGTGCCGTCGATCTCCGTCCGGTACACGCTCTTGAGGTTGCGCCGCGTGAGCCGCGGGTCGACGCAGGACGTCTCCCAGTAGATGACGTTCTGCCGGGCGGCCGCCTCGCTCGCCGCGCCGCAGAGGGTCGACGAGAAGGTCCCGGTGATGATCTTGACACCCTCGCGCGTGGCGAGCCGCGTGGCCTCGGAGGCCGCGGCGGTGGGATCGACGGCGTCGCCGATGGCGAAGGTGAGCTTCTTGCCCATCACCCCGCCGAAGCGGGTGTTGATGAGGTCGCGCATGATCTCGTAGCCCTCGACGTGGAGCTTGCCCTGCACGGCCAGGTTGCCGGTGAGCGGCTCCAGCACCCCGATCTTGTACTCGCCGGT